>NZ_SGTY01000016.1:0-66971 GCF_005435095.1 Halorubrum sp. CGM5_25_10-8B
GGGCGGTCGCGGTCGGGCGGGACTCGAAGGGGCAGCCGCGGGGCGGGACTCGAAGAGGCAGTCGTGGGGCGGGCAGAGGCGACGCAAGCGCCGCAGGGGCGAGTGAAGCGAGCGACGAGGAGCGTGGTTCGAGAGAGCGAACCTCTCTCGTCGTCACGAGACGCCTTCGGCGTCTCGAACGACAGCGAGCGTCTGCCCGCCCCGCGGCTGGGGCTCCGGCGGTGGTCACCCCAGATAGGCGCTAATAGACGAGGCCAACAGACGGCCGAGAAGTCGAGGTTTCGGGCGTTCACGCGGACGGACGAACCGCTACACCCGAGCCGAATTAAAAGAACGTCGCGAGCCCCAGCGCTTCGAGGAGCGGGACCCCGGCGGCGATCGAACCGATCAGATACCCACCGATCGCGCCGCCGTTCAACAGCGGGAGCCCCGCGTGCGCTCGCCCCCGAATCACCCACCGCATGAGGACGAGCAGCCCGCCGAGGGTCCCGACCATCGCGAGCAGCGCGGGGAGGTTGACGCCGAGGAGGGGGACGGCGAGGTTCGCGGCCGGCGAGAACGTCGCCGCGCTGGCGATCAGCACCGTCGGGATGACGGCGTCGCCGAGACCGATGAAGAAGGCGTCGCGGTCGCCCGGCTCGGGCGAGTCCGGAACCTCGCCTGCCGCGTCAGCGTCCGGGCTCGTGTCAGCCGCCGCGTCTACATCGCCTTCCGCTTCCGCGTCGGTTTCGCTGTCCGCATCGACCTCCTCGTCCGCGCCGACCCCCGCGGCCTCGTCGCTGGCCGCCTCTCCGTCGAGCAGGGAGTACGACACCGACAGCGGGATCACCAGCACGACCGGGATGTTCAGGTCCATCACGCCCTCCGCGAGCGACAGCATGTGTTCGGTGCCGTAGACGGAGACCGCGTCGTAGACGGCGAGGACGGCGAGGAGGATCAGCGCGGGCAACAGGCCGAAGGAGATACCGAACAGCCCGGCGGCGCCCGCGCCCATCAACACCCCCGCGGTGTCGATCACGTACCACTCGGGGTGGACGAGCAGGCCGACTGCGACCGCGACCGCGGGGACGGCCGCCGCGAGCGGCGGGACGAGCGCGGAGAACACGTACCACGAGAGCCACGCCGAGACGCCGACGATCAGCAGCCGGATCGCCCCGTCGAAGTCGTACCGGAACGCCGCCAGCATCACTCCGGTCATCGCGACGATGGCGACGACGTACAGCACGCTGTTCGCGGGGTTGTCGGGGTTCTCGACCGCCTGATAACCGCTCGCGGCGAACTCCGGGACCAGCGCCAGCGCGCCCACCTGAACGACCAGGAACAGCCCGACCACGAAGGCGACGCCGCGGTACTCGCGGGGGAACATTCGACCGTCGCTTCGTCGGCCGAGGGTTTCGTCCTTGCGCTTCGGGCCGCGGGCGCCGACGGTACCGACCGCTATCGAGGAATCGGCGGCGCACAGAAACGGGTTCGGGCTCGGTGTGGGAGCGGGTGGACCCGAACCCAAGCCGACGGACGACGGACGGTGGAAGCGAGTGGCCGGCCGGCCCGTCCGAAACGGGATGGGGCCGGCCGGATTCGTCCGCGGCATTTACCTACTCAGCCGAGCGACGTAAGAACGTATCGCCCGAGTTATCAGCACGGATATTTTCATTGGCGGACCGGACGATGAGCCGTGGCGGAGGCTCACGGCTTGGAGATGACGGAAGGAGATGAGTCGAGGAGCGGTGGGCGAAAGGGGAGGAGTCGAGGAGCGATGGGCGAAAGGCGAGGCGGCGGCGAGAGGCGGCGGGCGGCGGCCGGACAGCGGACCCCCGGGCTGTCGTCGGCGTCGCCGCCCGAGCGGTCGGGACGGGCGCGCGGATCGATTAACGCCGAATTCCAACGAGAAAAGCGTCGGTCTTCGGCAAAATAGGGTACGTGCCTCACGCGTATAAATGTGTGAGATCCGGATCCGGTCGAGGGGGCGTTCGTCGCGGGAGACGACGCGCCGCGAGCCGGCTCAGCGACGGTCGCGGAGCGCGGGGAACTCCTCGCGGACCGTCGCGACCCGCTCGGGGTCCACGGCGGCGGTGACGACGCCCGGTTCGTCGCCGACCGACGCGAGCGCGGTCCCCCACGGGTCGTACACCGCGCTCCGCCCGCAGAGTTCGTCGTCGCCGAACCGACCGCTCCCGTTGACCGCGGCGACGTACGTCAGGTTCTCGATGGCCCGCGCCCGTCCGAGCGTCCGCCAGTGCTCGATCCGCGGATACGGCCACGCGCTCGGGACCAGCACGCACTCGACGCCCCGATCGGCCATCGCGCGGAACTGCTCCGGGAATCGGAGGTCGTAGCAGGTCGTCACCCCGACCGTGACGCCCGCGAGGTCGACCACCGGCGTCCGCTCGCCGGGCACCATCCGGTCCGTCTCCTCGGAGCCGTAGCCGAACAGGTGCCGCTTCCGGTAGACGAGCCGGCGCTCGCCGTCGGCGTCGAAAAGCACCGCGGCGTTCGCGAGCCCGGACTCAGCCGGGACCGCCAACCCGTCCGCGGCCGACGCCGACAGGTCCTCGACGACCGTGCCGGCGAGCACGGCCACGTCGTTCGCGTCGGCCGCGGCCGCGAACCGGGCGAGGCGGTCGCCGGCGAGGCTCTCCGCGGCGCGGCCGTACGAGTCGAACGCGAAGTACCCGACGTCGAACAGCTCAGGGAGGACGACGAGGTCCGCGCCCTCGGCGGCGGCCCCCCGGACGCGGTCGAGCGCCCGCGCGACGTTCGCCTCGACGTCGCCGCCCTCGACCGCCAGCTGGACGCCGGCGAGCCTCATGCCGGCGAGGCGAGCGAGGCCCGGAGCGCGTCCTCCAAGTTGTCCAGTTCGGCGTCGAAGTTGCGCTTGAAGAAGGACTCGACGCCCGGGAGGCTCCCGTCGACGACGAACTCGTTGGCGAGCCGACAGCCGCCGTCGTCGGTCTCGGTGATCTCGTGTTCTCCGGTCACGCGGAACGCCCGCGACTTCCCGACGAACTTCACTCGGTTCGGCGGGTCGCGCGCGACCTCCTCCGTCTCGACGTCGATCGTCGAGCGGATCATCGGTATCGGGAGCGCGACGTGCCAGGTCGCGGTTCGGTCGTCGTGAACTTCGAAGGAGTCGACCACGCTGATGGCGCCCGCGCGCTGCTCCGCGTCCGAGATGAACGCCCACACGTCGGCTGGCGGCGCGTCGAACTCGAACGTCCGGGAGACTCGAACGGTCATACGTCTCCGTTTAGGGCTACGGGTGTTAAAATTGCGCGTCGACGGAGTCGACCGCGAAGGACGGGGCGGGGCTCCGGGGGATCGCCGGCGCGAGCCTCACCCGTCGGGCGTCACGCGCCAGGTCGTCGACTTGGCGCGACCCCACTTCTCGATATCGACGTCGTCCGACTTCTCGGCGAGGCGGGGGAGCCGCGAACCGACCTGTTTCGCGGTGAGTCCGATCGCGTCGGCGATCGTCTTCGAGCGAACGTACCGCTCACCACGGGTGACGCTGTCCGTGAGGTACGCGAGGATCCGCTGTTCCTCCTCGGTGTACTCGCTCATTGTCCCGTCTACGCGTCTGACGCTATTAACGGTTTCTCGTTCTGGAACCGGACGGCCGGTCGACGGCGGGGAGCGCCCGGTCAGCTGAACAACTGAACCGCGCCGACGGCGAGCGTCGCGAAGACGAACGCGCCCGCGAACCCCCACGCTTTCCCGAGCTGCCCCGGGTACGCTAGCATCACCACGGCGCTGACGGCCGCGACGGCGCCGAGCGCGAGCGCGACGCCGACCTCTTTGTCCGATTCGATGGAAGCCTCGCTCATACGAACCGCTTCGCGGGGGGCCACTTAGTTCATACGAACCGCGTGACGCCGACGGCTGGTAGTCACCGGAGGCAGCCGTGACGCGGGCGCCACGCCCGCCTCAGATGATCTCGACGTGTTCGGACGCCTCGTTGAGGGCGAGATTCGCGGCGATCTCGGCGTTCCGCATGGCGTACTCGGCGGTGTGCTGGAGACTGACGAGCACCTCGCGGGTCATGAGCAGCGTCTCGTTGTCCAGGTCGTTCGGCAGCTCGTCGAGGATCTCCTGTTCGCGGTCCTCCAGCCGCGAGAACAGGTCGCGGCACTCGACGGTGAGGTCGTAGTCGCGCTCGACGACGGCGCGGACCGCGAGCGCGGTCAGCTCGTCCACCTGATCGGTGAACTCGCGGATCTGCCGCATCGTCGCGCTGTCGACGTCGAGGGTGTGCCCGTCGGCCTCCATCACGATCTCGGCGATGTCCTCCGCGTTGTCGGCGGTGAGTTCGAGGTTCTTCGCGACGGAGCGGTAGCCGATGAGCGGGAACCCCTCTTCCAAGCCCACGGCGCGCGCGAGGTTCGGGTTCTGGTAGGCGGTGAAGATGAGCCGCAACAGGAGGACGAAGATCTTGTTCGCCTGCCGCTCGCGGTTGAGCGCGCGCTGCGCGAGGTCGGGGTTGCCGTGCGCGAGCGCCTTCACGCCCTCGCCGCGCATGGTGGAGCCGGTGTTCTCCAGCCGTTCGAGGAGGTTGTCGAGGGTGAAGTCCTCGGGGTCGACGGAGCAGCGGATCGAGATGTCCTCGGGCGTCTCCTCGATGACGCCGAGCCCCATCAGCTGGGTCTCCGCCTTGTAGACGGCGTTGATGTGTTCGCTGTCGAGCGCGCCTTCGCTGCGGACGTGGATCACGCGCCGCCCCAGCACGTACTGCGCGACGATCGCGCGTTCAAGCGAGCGCGCGTCGAGCGCGTCGGCGTTGATCACCGCCTCGGACTCCTCGGAGCTCACAGACTCGGGAAGCACCGTGAGGGTCCCCTTCCCACCCATTCGGAGCGACACCTCGTCGCCTTTGTTCACGCCGTGTTCCTGCGCCCACTCGGCCGGAAGGGTCATCGCCAGCGTCGACGGCCCCAACCGTTGGACCTTCCGCGTTTCCATACGCCACCGTATCGCGGGATAGACCTTAACCTTGTTCCCATGTTCATTATACGCAGCATCGAATATACAAGGTGATCGAGCCGGGCCGAAGGCCGACGGATGTCGACCGCGTCCGTCGACCGCGCAACAGCGCGTTCGATCCGCGCGTTTATGTCGGTCAGGAAGGGAGAGATGGTATGACCGAGCGGGTACTCGTCGTCGACGACTCCTCCTTCCAGCGGACCGTCGTCCGCGACGCGCTGGAAGACCGGTTCGAGGTCGTCGACGAGGCGGAAAACGGCGCTGAGGCGGTCGAGCTGTTCGAGGCGTACGAGCCGGACGCGGTGTCCATGGACGTCGTGATGCCGGAGATGACCGGGATCGAGGCGACCGCGGCGATCAAAGACCGGTGGCCCGACGCGGTGATCGTGATGTGTACGAGCGTCGACCAACAGGAGAAGATGATGGAGGCGGTGAAGGCGGGCGCCGACGGCTACGTGACGAAGCCGGTCGACGCTGCGGAACTGGTCGGCGAGTTCGAGAGCCACCTCGGGTAAACGCCCTTTCGGAGTCGAGTCTCGACGAGGAGAGGTGTGCTCCCGCGGGGACGGTCAGGCGGGGTCGAACGAGCGGAGGATCGCTGCGAGCGCGCTCGCGAGTTCCTCGAACCGGTCTATCTCCATCGAGTCGGTGGTCGCCCAGACGCCGTGGTCGTTCGCGATCACGCGCGTGAGGTAGCCGTTCTCGAACACGCGAACCGTGAACCGGTAGTCGCCGAGTTGGGTGTCCGCGTACATCGACTGCGCGTGGAACCCCTGTCGCTCGTTCTCGGCGAAGCCGACGAGATCGGCGGTCTGGCTCAGGTCGCTGCGGAGGTACAGCTGGTCGATGTCGTCGTGCGTGAAGTAAGTGAGGCTCCGCAGTTCGTCGCCCGTCGCCGTGCGAGCGGCGCTGAGCAGTTCGTCGACGCGTACGTCCGAGGGCTGAGACATACACACATGATCAGTGTTCACATACATGAGTGTGGGTGGTCGCGGCACCCACGGACGCGGCGCCGGCGAAGGCGACGACGCCCGGAGGGGACCGTCGCGGCGGCGAGGAGGGACAGAGTTTAGCGACTCCCCCGTGATCGCTCGTCTGATGACCGATCACGACGGCGTCTGCGTCCTGTTGCCGACGATGAACGAGGCCGAGACGGTCGCACGCGTCGTCGCGGACTTCCGGGACGCCGGATTCGAGAACGTCTTGGTTATCGACGGCGGCTCGACGGACGACACGCAGTCGATCGCCCGCGATTCCGGCGCGCGCGTCGTCGAACAGTCCGGCCGCGGGAAGGGGCAGGCGGTCAGGGAGGCGGTCCGCGACCACGTCGAGGCCCCGTACGTGCTGATGGCGGACGCCGACGCCACGTACGACGCGGACGACGCGGCGGCGATGCTCGACCCGCTCTTCGACGGCGAGGCCGAACACGTCGTCGGGGATCGCTTCGCGGACATGCGCCCGGGTGCGATGACGCGCCTGAACCGGGTCGGCAACCGCCTGATCAACCTCGCGTTCCGGGCGATCCACCGCGAGGACTACGGCGATATCCTCTCGGGGTACCGCGCGTTCACCCGCGAGTCGTTCCTGCGGCTCCACCTCACCGCGGACGGGTTCGGTATCGAGACCGAGATGGCCGTCGAGTGCGTGAAGAACCGCGTCCCGGTCGCCGTGGTCCCGATCACGTACCGAGAGCGGCCCGGCGGCTCCGCGACGAACCTCCACCCTGTCCGGGACGGCGGGGTGATCTTCCTAGAGCTGTACCGGAAGGCGAAGACGAACAACCCGCTGTTCTACTTCGGGAGCGTCGGCGTGGCGTCGACCGCGGCGGGAATCGCGATGGCGTCGTTCGTGCTGTACCGGTACCTCGCGTTCGGGATCAGTCACGAGGTGGTCGCCGTCGGCGCGGTCGGCGCGACGATCCTCGGGATCCAGCTGCTCGTGTTCGGCTTCCTCGCCGACATGATCCACACCCTCCACCGCGAGCAGATCGCACGCTACGAGCAGGCCGTCGGCGGCGGAGCGACAGGGGGCTCTGCGGCGGCCGGCGACGGCGGGGATGCCTCCAGACCGGACGAAACTCCCGAAGCGAGAGAACCGGAGCGGTGACCCGGCGAGAGCCTGACGCGGTCGGCGAGCGAGACCGACGCGACGGTTAAGCTGGGGAGGGCGAGGACGACCGACGAACACCGAACCGGAGAGCGGCGGACGACGATCCGCCTCGCGAGGGCAGACGACCGAAGCCGACTCGCACGCCGCGATGACGGGAGAGACGCTGTCTACGTTTCGCTTCGGAGAGGGACAGAAAACCATATTTCCGGTAAAATGTGCGTTCCAATCATGAATACATCCCTAAGACCGGCGATCACTAACACGGATGTAAGATGATCGTCCCTAACAACTATCCATAAGTCTGAAGTTTTTTATACACACAATCTTACTACTTGGTATGCCACGGCGAAACATTGAGAATCGTGATGATTCCCGGCATATCGGCCGGCGGCAATGGCTCTCCGCGCTCGGCCTCGCCGGCGCCGTAACGCTCGCCGGCTGTTCCGGAAACGGCGGTGACGGGTCGGACGGCTCTGACGGCGGTGGCGGCGGGGGCGGCGAAGTCGAGGTTCCCGATTTCCCCCGGTTCGGGGTCGGTGACCTCTACGGATCGGAGGTCGCTCGCAACCTGGCACGGGAGGCGTTCGAGGAGTCGGAATACGACTACGGCTTCGACGGGGACGTCATGGTCAACCCCGAAGGAGACCAGGTCGAGATCGACATCTATCACAGCGCCGCCTCCGAGACCAACCAGCTCCTCGCGGAGTTCATCGCACAGGAACTCGAGAACAACCTCGGTATCAGCGTCACTCCCGAAGCGATCGACGGGACTCGGTTCAGTAACGAGTACTACTCGGGCGACCCCAAAGGCGGGACGGATACGGTTAACGGCGAAGAGGTGGAGTGGTCGAACCCCGGACCGCGGAACCCGGGGCCGCGCTCCGTCACGAGCAACGAGGCGTGGGATATGTCGGTCAACTTCGGGCTGAACACGTACCCGCTCAACCCCCTCACGAACCAGACGTTCTTCGACGGGGCGAACGCGAACTTCAACCCGGTCGGCTACTACCCGCAGTTCGACGTCGAGTCCCTGTTCGAGCAGGCGAGGCAGGCGACGAGTCGGGACGAGATCCGGCAGGCGTTCGTTGACATCTTCGCGAACCTCGCGCGCGAACAGCCCTACATCATGCTCACTCTGGGCGACGATATCATCGGGTACAACCCCGACCTCACCGGTCCGATCGAGAACTTCTCGAACGGCTGGGACCTCCCGGCGTGGCACATCGACGACCCCAGCGTGTCGGGCTCGTACGACACGGTCACGGGAGCCAGTTTCAACACGCTGAACCCGCTGTACAACAACGAGTCCGGGGCCGGAACGGCCATCGAGCGCGCGATCGATCCCGGCTACACGTTCGACGAGAACCAGGAGTACTTCCCGCTTTTGTACGACATGTCCACGGAGGACGGCGAGGTGTGGACGTTCGAACTCCGTGATAACCTCCAGTTCAGCGAGCCGTACGGGCAGGTCACCGCCGAGGACTTCGTCTATCAGATCCAGGAGGTCCAACAGGCCGATTGGGCGAACACCGCCGACTCGGACAGCTGGGAGGGCGTCGAAGTCGAGCAGACCGGGGAACTCGAGTTCGAGGCGACGCTGGAAACGTCGAACGTGCTGTGGCCCCAGACGTACGACCCGTACCTCTACCCGATTCCGCGTGCCCTCCTCGAACCGTACGTCGAGGAGGAGGACGTGGAGGGGCTCCAGCAGGACGAGGAGCTCCTCGAACTCCAGTTCTCGGGGAACCTCGGGCCGTTCGAGCTCGAAGAGTGGAACCGCGGCTCGGGTACCGAGTACGTCCGGAACGACGAGTACTACCTCCGGGACATCGACGAGGGGCCGGACCTGTTCTCCGAAGGGCCGCTCTTCGAGGAGGCGTCGATCAGCGTCGTTCAAGAGCAGGCGTCGCGTCTCGGTGCGCTCGAGACGGGCGAGGCGGACGCGGCGGCGATTCCGCCGGAGCAGTACGAGTCGTACAGCGAAGACGATAACGTGACCGTCCGGCAGGTCCCCACGCCGTACAACACGATCATCTCCGTGAACCAGCGCGCGAACGGGTGGAACACCGGTCCGGGCAACATGTTCCAGCTCGTTCCGTTCCGCCAGGCGATGGCGGCGGCGATCGGCAAAGAGGAGCTGATCCAAGGGGTCTACCGCGGACTCGCCTCCTCCCACTTCACCTGGCAGCCCCGCTGGTCCGAGTTCTACCCGTCGACGGACGAGTAAGAGCGAGCCACCCCGTTCTCACCCTACCGACTTACACATCACATGGGATTTGGAAGGTACGTCACCGCTCGGGTTCTCTGGGCAGCAGTCGTATCGCTCATTATCGTCACGATCACGTTCCTGCTGCTCTCGGCCGCGCCGAACCCGGCCGTCCAGCGGGCAGCGACGCAGGCGGCGCTTCAAGGCGGCGATCCGGCGGAGGCGGCCGAGCGGGTACGCGAGCTGCGCGGGCTCGACCAGCCGCTTCACGTCCGGTATTTCGACTTCATCCGGAGCGTGTACACGCTCGACTGGGGCTGGTCCGTGAGCCGGAGCCAGCCCGTGATGGAGGCGGTCACGCAGGCGCTGTACTACACCGCGCAGTACTCGATTCCGTGGACCATCCTCACGATCACCTTGGGGCCGCTCGTCGGCGTCTACTCCGCCGCGAACATGTACAGTTGGAAGGACCACGCGGCGACCGGGTTCGCCTTCTTCGGCTACGCCATCCCGAACTTCTTCTTCGGGATCATCCTCCTGTTGATCTTCGGCGTGTGGCTGGAGGTGATACCGGTGATCTACAACACGAGCGCACCGGTGTTCAGCGTGGAGAACGCGATCCAGCTGTCGGTCCCGGTGTTCGTGTTGGTCACCGGGTCGATCGGCGCCGTCATGCGCGTCTCCCGGAACGAGTCCGCGGAGTTCCAGAACGCCGACTTCATGAAGACGGCAAAGGCGAAGGGGGTCTCCCCGCTTCGTGCGTACGCGTATCACGTCATGCGACCGACCCTCGTCCCGCTCTCGACGACGCTCGTGGGACAGCTCCTCGCGCTGTTCCTCGGGTCGTCACTCCTCGTCGAGGTCGTGTTCGGTATCCCCGGACTGGGACGGTTGACTTACGAAGCGCTGCTCGCGCAGGACACGAACCTCGTGTTGGGGACGACGCTGTTCTTCACCTTCGTCGCCGTCATCGGGAACCTCCTCGAGGACATCGTGTTCACCGTGCTCGACCCGCGGATCAGCTACGATGACAGGTAATATAACCGAAAACAATGGCAACTGAAGACTCCGAACGGTTCGATCAAGTCGACTGGAACGACCTCTCGCGGTCGGGGCGGTTCGATCTGTCGACCAACTCGATCGGGATGCTGCTGACGACCCTGCCGCTCGCGCTGCTCGGCGTGTACGACTGGCGGTTCACCGGCCAGCGCACCCCGACCTTCGAGTTCATCGGCCTCGAACGGAACTTGGAGAGCCTCGACTTCTTCTTCATCTTCACGCTGTTCCTGGCGTTCTGGTACCTCGTCTTGCCGCTGTACCAGAACCCGCGGATGACGCGGTACTACTGGAAGGAGTTCAAGCGCAACCGCCCCGCGGTCGTGAGCCTCGGCTGGCTCGGCATCGTGTTCGTCGGCGGGCTCGTCGGCCCGCTCGTCATGAACGCGCCGCAACAGGACCTGTTCATCGCCTACCAGCCGCCGGTGTTCACCTCCGTCGTCGACACGACGCCGGCGACGTGCGTCGGCGAGGTGATGAACGGACGGTGCTACGGCACCTGGCAACACCCGCTCGGGACCACGCAGGGCGGGAAGGACGTGTTCACGATGATCGTCTACGGGATGACGATCAGCATGCAGATCGCCTTCATCACGACGACCATCGTCGCCACGATCGGGATCTCGTTCGGGACGCTCAGCGCGTACGCCGGCGGGTGGGTCGACGAGATCATGATGCGGTTCGTCGACATCATCCTCTCGTTCCCGACGTTCCTGATGTTCCTGCTCATCCTGTACATCTACGGGGCCGGGCTGGGGATGTTCATCGTGGTGTTCTCGCTGTTCGCCTGGGGCGGGACCGCCCGCTACATCCGGAGCAAGTCGCTGTCGATCTCCGAGGAGGAGTTCATCAAGGCGAGCCGGATCAGCGGCGCGAGCACGTATCAGGTGATCCGCGGACACGTCGTGCCGAACGCGGCGAGCAGCATCATCACCCAGCTCACGCTGCTCATTCCCGGCTTCCTGCTCGCGGAGGCCCAGCTCGCGTTCCTCGGGATCGGCGACTCAACGGTGCCCTCGTGGGGGCAGCTCATCTCCGCCGGGCGGAGCGACCTCTCGTTCGCCCCGTGGATCGTGTTAGCGCCGGGTATCGTGCTGTTCCTGACTATCCTCGCGTTCAACTTCCTCGGTGACGCGCTGTTGGACGCGCTGAACCCCGAAGCGGAGGCGGAGAACGAATAATGGCCGACGATCAGCCACTACTCGAGGTCGAAAACCTCACGACGACGTTCAGCACCGACAACGGAACGCTCACCGCGGTCGACGGGATCGACTTCAGCGTCGACACCGGCGAGACGGTGTGTATCGTCGGCGAGTCGGGGTCCGGAAAGACGGTCGCGACGGAGTCGATCACGCGGATTATCAACACCCCGCCGGGAGAGATCGAGGGGACCGTCCGGTACGACGGGCGCGACCTGCTGTCGCTCCCCGAATCGGAGCTTCAGAACATCCGGGGCAACGAGATCGCACACATCTTCCAGAACCCGCAGGAGGCGATGAACCACTGCTACACGGTCGGGTGGCAGATCACCGAGGCGCTCCAGATCCACCAGGACGTCTCCGACGACGAGGCCCGCGCGAAGGCGGTCGACCTCATGGACCGCGTCGGGATCGCGAACGCGAGCTCGCGGTTCGACGACTACCCGCACGAGTTCTCCGGCGGACAGAAGCAGCGCGTGATGATCGCGATGGCGCTCGTCGGGGACCCCGACCTGCTCATCGCCGACGAGCCCACGACCGCGCTCGACGTGACCGTCCAAGCGCAGATCCTGCGGCTCCTCGACGACCTCCAAGAGGAGTTCGAGATGGGAATCCTGTTCGTCACGCACGACCTCGGCGTCGTCGCGGAGATCGCCGACCGGATCGTCGTGATGTACGCCGGGAAGGTGATGGAGCGGGGCGGCGTCCTCGACATCTTCGATCACCCCGGGCATCCGTACACACAGCAACTGCTGGAGTGTTTGCCGGAGTTCGGGGGATCCGGCGGCGGCATTCCGGGGACGCTCCCGGACCCGCACGACCCGCCGGACGGCTGCCGGTTCGCTCCACGGTGCGAGTACGCCGAGGAAGCGTGTCGCACCGGCGACCAGCCGGACGAGGTCGAGGTGGCGCCGGGCCAGGAGGTCTCCTGCGTCCACTACGGGCCGGGCGGCAACCCGTCGGTAGTCAGGAGCGACGGGCTCGGACCGGGCGACGGAGCGGCCGACGGCGACAGCGAGGTGGGTCCCGCCGATGACTGAGCCGCTGCTCTCGGTCCGCGACCTGAAGAAACACTACCCGATCCGGAAGGGGCTGTTCAACCGGAAGGTCGGCGCCGCCCGCGCCGTCGACGGGATCAGCTTCGACATCGAAGAGGGCGAAACGCTCGGACTCGTCGGCGAGTCAGGGTGCGGGAAGTCGACCGCGGCGAGTTCGGTGATCCACTTGGAGGAGCCGACCTCGGGCGAGGTCATCTTCAACGGGAACGGACGCGGGGGCGCGACGCGCGACCCCGACGGAACCCACCCCAACGACGTGACGCAGTTCGACGACGACGAGATGATGGCGTTCCGGCGGGGCGCCCAGATGATCTTCCAAGACCCGTCGTCGAGCTTCGACCCGCGGGTGTCCGTGGGGAACGCCGTCGGCGAGCTGCTCAAGGTCCACGGGATGAGCGACCGCCACCGGCGTCGCGCCATCGTCGAGGACCTGCTCGAACGCGTCGGGCTCTCGGCGAGCGACTTCGACCGGTACCCGCACGAGTTCTCCGGCGGGCAGAAACAGCGGATCGCGCTCGCCCGGGCGCTCGTGTTGAACCCGGACCTCATCATCGCCGACGAGCCGGTGAGCGCGCTCGACGTCTCCATCCAGGCGGAGATACTCTCGCTGATCAACGACCTCCAAGACGAGTTCGGGCTGTCGCTTCTGTTCATCAGCCACGACATGTCCGTCATCCGCCAGATCTGTGACCGCGTGGCCGTGATGTACCTCGGCGAGATAGTCGAGATCGGGCCGGTGGAGGAGATCTTCACCGACCCGCAACACCCATACACCGAGGCGCTGCTGTCCTCGATCCCGACGCCGGACCCGCGCGCGAGCGTCGGCGGCATCGAGCTGAAGGGCACCGTGCCGAGTCCGACGAACCCGCCGAGCGGGTGTCGGTTCCACACCCGGTGTCACAAGGTGATCCAACCGGACGGCGTCGACGTCGATCAGGCCGACTGGCGCGGGCTGTTGAATTTCCGCGACAAGGTCAGCGCGGGCGAGGTCGACGTCGAACAGGTCCGCGAGAACATCGCCGCCGGCGGCTCCGACCCGACCGACGCGGAGGTCCAGGCGGAGATCCGCCGGGAGTTCGACATCGGGGAGACCGTCGACGACCCCGACCTCGAACGGACCCTCTCGGAGGCGCTGGATCTCCTGATCGACGGGAACGACGAGCGGGCGGGAGAGGTCTTGCGAAACGCGATCACGACGCCGTGCGCCGAGACCGAGCCGGAACGGACGGTCCACACGCCGGACCACGAGTCCGCCTGTCTCCGACACGAGGGTCAGGCGGCCGCGGAGCCGAACCCCGCGGACGACTGATCCCGGCCGCGACCGAGCCGGGACCGCTCACTCGGTCGTCGACGCGAGCGACGCCGGGTCGATCCGCCGCGGCTCCGGAACTGGTTTTCCCGCCGGAGCGACCGCCACGTCGCCGCGAGACTCGTCGCCAGACGCGTCTCCGCCGCCCGTCGCCGCGAGCACCGCCGTCCCGCCGGCGGAGAGCGGGGCGACGAGGCCGGCGGCGAGCGCCGAGGGGTCGGAGAAGGGTGCTCTGAGGACGACTCGCGTCTCGTCTCCGATCCCGGCGGCCTCGACCGCGGCCGCGGCGCGCGAACAGAGGTCGCGGTGGCTGACCGACAGGTCCGCCCCGCGGACGACGGCGTCGTCGGGGGCGATGTCGCTCGGCGGCATCCCGGGGTTCTCGCTCCACAGCTCCTGTTCCCAGTGCGTGGTGTCGGGACGCTCGGGCGAGCCGCCGAAGGCGGCGAGGTTCGTTCCTGGCGCCGGATCGAGCGCGGCCGCGGTCGCGACCGGTGCGAGGACGACGCGGTCGCCGGCGTCGATCCCCGCCGCCGGGTCGAACCGGACCGGCGCCCCGACGGCGGCCGCGCCGAGGAACGCGAGCGTCGTGTGGAATCCCGGAATCGGCTCGACGGCCACGGTCGCGCCCGTCCGGACGCCGAGGTACCGGAGCACGTTCGCCGCCTTGTAGCCGTTCGTGATCAGGTCGTGGGAGGTCCGTTCCCGGCCGTCCGGCGTCACGAGCGCCACGTCGCGACTGCGTCGGTCGCGCGCGAGGAGTTCGCCGACGAGTTCCATACTCGGTTCTCGGAACGCGCGCGTCTTAACGCTGCGGCGTCCCGGAGGCGACCCCGCGGCCCGACCGGACTGCGTCGGGGCGGCGTCAGGGCGCGCCGGCGATCACCATCTTCGAGCCGTCGGCCGAGAAGGCGAGGTCGCGGGTGGACTCCGGGTCGACCCGGACCGCGTCGCCGGGCGCGAGGGCGACGGCGTCCCCGTCGACGGTGAGCGTCGCCTCGCCGTGGAGCAGCAGGTACACCTCCTCATGGTCGGCGTCGCCGTGGTCGTGTTCCATCCCCTCCCAGCCGTCGTCGGCCTCGACGACGGTCACGCCGAGCCGCTCGCAGTCGAGCGCCTCTCGGAGGAAGAACATCCCGGGCGCGCGCGGTTCCACGTCGTTGTAGGCCGTCGTGTCGTAGCCCATGCGCTGACCGTCGCCGCGAGGGACGGAAAAGCTACGGGCCGCGAGGGACGGAAAAGCTACGTGCCGCGAGGGAAGAGGCGCGGCGCCGCGAACGGCACTCAGAAGGAGCTTTTTAGCTTCTCGAAGAAGCCGCCGCCGACGTCGATGTCCTCGCCGCCGGCCTCCGCGAACGCCTCCAGCGCCTCGCGCTGCTCGTCGTTGAGCGACTCGGGCACGACGACGGCGACCTGGACGTAGAGGTCGCCGCGACCGCGACGACGGAGGCGGGGCATCCCTTTGCCCTGAAGCCGGAAGGTCTCGCCGCTCTGGGTCCCCGCGGGGACATCCATCTCGACCGTTCCGTCGACCGTCTCCACCTCGACGGTGTCGCCGAAGACGGCCTGCGGGAAGGATATCGCCTCGTTGACGCGGAGGTCGTCGCCGTCGCGCTCGAACCGGTCGCCGACGTCGACATCGACCTCGATGAGCAGGTCGCCTCTCGGGCCACCGTTCTCTCCGGGCGCGCCCTCGCGCTCCATCCGGAGGCTCTGCCCGGAGCGAATCCCGGCCGGGATCTCGACCGACAGCGTCGCCTCCTCGCGGACGACGCCGTCGCCGCCGCAGTCGGCGCAGTCCTCGCTGTACAGCTCGCCCTCGCCCTCGCAGCGGGGACACGTCGACGTCTGCTGGACGCGCCCGAGCGGCGTCTGCTGGACCTGCTGGACCTGCCCGCGGCCGTTACACTGCGGGCAGGTCTCCACGTCGGCGTCCGGGGGATGCCCCGCGCCGCCGCAGGTGTCGCACTCGGTCGGTCGCGTGAGCGTGACCTCCTTGGTCGCCCCGTTGAACGCCTCTTCGAGGTCGATCGTCAGTCCGGTCTTGAGGTCGCGCCCCTGCCGCGGGCGGTTGCCGCCGCCACCGCCGCCGCGGCCGCGACCGCCGCCACCGAAGAACTGGTTGAAGATGTCCTCGAACCCGCCGGCGCCGCCAGCGCCGCCGGCCCCGCCGAAGGGACCGCCGGCGCCGCCCGGACCGGCACCGCCGCCGGTCGCGCCGCGCTTGTCGGCCTGGGTGAACCGATCGTGGCCCATCTGGTCGTACTGCTGGCGCTTCTGCTCGTCGGTGAGCACCTCCTTAGCCTTCTGGATCTTCTTGAACCGCTCCTCGGCGTTCTCGTCGTCGCTGACGTCGGGGTGGTGTTCGGCGGCCTGCTTGCGGTACGCCTTCTTGATCTCCTCCTCGCTGGCGTCCCGCGACACGCCGAGGACGTCGTAGAAATCTTCGGTCATGCGTTGCGTTTGTTAATTGGTGTTGATCGACGGGTCGATTTAAGCGGCGGGGTCGAGGCGTCGAGCGTCGGGTGAGAGGGCGTTACTCCTCGTCGTCGTCTACGTCCTCGAAGTCGGCGTCGACGTACTCCTCGTCGTCCGCGTCGCCGCCGGGACCGGCACCGCCGGGGCCCGCCGCACCGCCCGGACCGCCCGGACCGCCAGCGCCGCCCATCCCGCCGGGACCGGCGCCGCCCGCGCCGCCCGGACCGGCCTGCGCGGCCTGTCCCTCGTACATCTGCTTGCCGATCTCCTGGAGCTCCTCGGTGAGCGCCTCGGTCACGGACTCGATCTCGTCGGTCTCGGCGTCCTCGTCTTCGAGCACGTCCTCGACGTCCTCGATGGCCGCCTCGATGTCGGCGACGAGCTCGTCGTCGTCGAGCTCCTCCTCGTTCTCTTCGAGTAGGGTCTCGGCGCGCTGGATCGTCGTCTCGGCCTCGTTGCGGGCCTCGATCCGCTCGCGGCGAGCCTCGTCCTCCTCGGCGTGCTTCTCGGCCTCCTCTTGCATCTCCTCGATCTCCTCGTCGGAGAGGCCGACGCCGCCCTCGATGGTGATCGACTCGGCGTTACCGGAGCCCTGATCCTCTGCTTCCACGTTGACGATCCCGTTCTCGTCGATGTTGAACGAGACCTCGATCTGCGGGGTTCCGGCCGGCGCCGGCGGGATGCCGGAGAGCTGGAACGCGCCGAGCAGCTCGTTCTCCTCGGCGATCTCGCGTTCGCCCTGGAAGACGCGGACGTTGACGGAGGTCTGGTTGTCCGCGGCCGTGGTGAACACCTTCGACTCCTCGGTCGGGATCGTGGTGTTCTTCTCGATGAGCCGCTCGAAGAGGCCGCCCTTCACCTCGATACCGAGCGAGAGCGGAGTCACGTCGAGGAGGACGATGTCGTCGACGTCGCCGGAGAGCACGCCGCCCTGGACCGCCGCACCGAGCGCGACCGCCTCGTCGGGGTTGACGTTCTTCTTCGGCTCCTGGCCGACGAGCTCTTCGACCTTCTCCTGGACCTGCGGCATCCGTGTCGAGCCGCCGACGAGGATGACCTCGTCGATGTCCGACTTCGAGTAGTCGGCGTCGGCGAGCGCCTGCTCGGTCGGCTCGACGGTACGGTTGATGAGGTCAGCGGTGAGGCTCTCGAACGTCGCACGGGTGACGGACTGTTCGAGGTGGACCGGCCCGCTGTCGGTCGCGGTGATGAACGGGAGGTTGACCGTGGTCTCCTTCTTGTTCGACAGCTCGATCTTCGCCTCCTCGGCGGCGTCCTTCAGGCGCTGGAGCGCCTGCCGGTCGTCGCGGAGGTCGATCCCGTGGTTGTTCTGGAACTCGTCGGCGAGGTGGTCGATGAGCGCCTCGTCCCAGTCGTCGCCACCGAGGTCGTTGTCCCCGTTCGTGGCGACGACCTCGTAGACGCCGCCGCCGAGGTCGAGGACCGACACGTCGAACGTGCCGCCGCCGAGGTCGTACACGAGGACGGTCTGGTCGGACTCGTCGTCGAGCCCGTACGCCATGGAGGCGGCCGTCGGCTCGTTGACGATGCGCTCGACGTCGAAGCCGGCGATCTCGCCGGCGTCCTTCGTCGCCTGCCGCTGCTTGTCGTTGAAGTACGCGGGGACGGTGATGACCGCCTTCTCGACGTCGTCGCCGAGGTACTCCTCGGCGTCGCGTTTGATCTTCTGGAGGATCATCGCCGAGACCTGCTCCGGCGTGTACTCCTCGTCGCCGATCTCGACGGTGTAGTCGCCGTCGCCCATGTGCCGCTTGATCGACTGGATCGTGCGGTCGGGGTTCTGGACGGCCTGGTTCTTCGCCGGCTTGCCGACGAGGCGCTCGTCGTCGTCGGCGAATGCGACGACCGAGGGCGTCGTCCGGTCGCCCTCGGCGTTGGCGATGATCTCGGGCTCGTCGCCCTCCATCACCGCGAACGCGGAGTTGGTGGTACCGAGGTCGATACCGAGAATTTTGTTGCTCGCCATCTTGGTCACAGATAGCGGCTTGTTTCGGTTAAAGGTTACTAGACGCCGCGATCTCCCCGGGAGAAGAAAGCCGCCGCCGTCGTGCGTTTTCTCGATCGTGTGAGTCGCTCACATCGATGTTTTTATACCGATCCGCAAACGCAGCGCCGGTCTCGGGCTCGCGGACGCGAACCGGCCCGGACTCGCCGGCTCAGATCCCGCTCACGAGGTCTTCGAGGACCGCCTCGGGGTCGTCGGCCTTCGCGACGCCGGAGGCCAGCAGGACGCCGGCGGCCCCGAGGTCGCCGGCGGTCGACACGTCCTCGCCGTTGGAGACACCGGCGCCGCAGAACACGTCAACCGCGGGGTCGACGGCCTCGGCGGCCGCGACCGCGTCCTCGACGATACCCGGGTCCGCGGTGGCGACGGAGACGTCGCCGCCGATGAGCTCCGGGGGCTCGACCGCGACGGCGTCAGGGCCGAGCGCGGCGGCGGCGCCGACCTGCGCGGGGTTGTTCGCGCAGACGATCGTCTCCAGGTCAGCGCGCTCGGCCGCGCGGACCGAACCGTCGATGTCGGCGAGCTTCAGTCGCTTCTCCGAGTGGTTGATCAGGGTCCCCTCGGCGCCGTTGTCGGCGGTGGCCTCGGCGAGCGTCGAACCCGTGTGCGAACCGTGCTCGTTCGGCGAGACGTGCTGCGCCCACGTCTCAACGCCCGTCTCGGCGACGCGGGCGAGGTCGGCCGCCTGCGGCGAGACGGCGATCCGCGCGCCGGACGCCTCGGCGACGTCGCGGGCCGCGGTCGCTACCTCGATCGGATCGCACGGGTACGCCTTGAGGTTCACCAGGATGAACATACCTCTACTCGGGGAGCGCGGCGCAAATAGGTTCGTGCTTCGCGACGCTCGCTCGGGGTCCCGTCGTTTCGACCCCTCACAACCCCGGGAACCGGGCGACCCGGGGGGCGGAGAGCAGAAACGACCTTATACCCCGATGCTGTGGGTCCGACAAGAGATGTCCCTCATCGAGCTCATCGCCGGCGTGGAAGCCCACGAGGCCACGCTGACCGTGTTCAACGCAGAACCGGCGGTTACGGAGGAGCTCCGGGAGTATTTCGCCGACCGCAACGTCCGGATCGTCGACGATCAGACCGCCTCCGGACCGGAGGCGTTCGCCGTGCTGGCGCGGGACGGCGAGTTCGTCACGGGCGTCACCGTGGACGAGCTGCTGCCGGGGCGGGGCGGAGACGAGGGGGAGACACCCGCGGAGCGAGGTGAGACGCCCGGCAACGTCGGGAAGCCGGTGTTGGATCACCTCGACGAGACGATGTTTACCTCCTACTCCCGCGAGGACATGGTCGCCGCGTCGCGGGAGATCGAGGACCGCGCCTGGCGGGTCGGCGACGGAGAGCTCCACGCGGGGTTCCAGACCCTCGACGTCCTCACCGGGGAGGCGGACACCTACGACCTGCTCGGCGAGAAGGACCGGCTCGACGTCCACGCGTACGCCGCCGCCGAGGGCGACGCACCCGACGTCGGCACCTACACGGTCCACGTCGGCGAGACCGCCGAGATCCGCGAGACGTGGTTCGTCGCGTACGACGGGGGCGGCTACGAGGACGCCAAGTGCGCGCTGCTCGCCGAGGAGCGCGCGCCCGGCGAGTTCTACGGGTTCTGGAGCTACGACCCCGAGACGGTCGACTACATCATCGACTACCTGACCGAGCGGTACGGCGGATCGGAGCAGACGGACGGCGGCGGCGCGACCGTCTGAGGGCCGGGAATAACGAGTACGGCGGGGCCGGAGCGTCGTCGCGGCTCAGTCCTTCCGCTTGACGACGTCGCCGAGCGTCATCGTGCCGGCGTCGTCCGTCTCCCAGTCGGCGTCGTCGGTCGACTGCCCCTCGACCAGCGAGATGTCGAGCGCGCGCTCGAGCTTGCGCTGGACCTCGTCGGTCGGGAGCGTGTCGGCGCGTTCGAGCTTGCGGATGAGGCTCGCCTTCTCGTTGAGCTGGTCGGCCAGCTCCTCCTGGCTCAGCCCGCGCGACTCCCGCGCATCGCGGATCAGCTCGTCGTAGTCGGTGGCGATCTCGTCCATGTCGTCGAACATGTCGCGGGGGCGAGTCGAGCTCCCCGACGAGCCGCCGGAGCCGGACGATCCGGACGACGAAGACGACTTCCCGGTGCTGGAGCTGGTGGAGTACTTGCCGCCGCCGGAGCTCGTCGACTCGTCGCGGACCTCGGTGCCGAAGTCCGTACACGAGCTACAGAGCTCCAGCTCGGCGCCTTCGACCTTCGTCGTCGTCAGCGAGGCCTCCTCGGCGCCGCACATCTCACACTGGGGCATACGCGACGCTAGCGCTCCCGATGGTATAAAGGGTGTGCCGCGGCGCCGGGCGCGGGTCACGCCGGCGAGGTCCCGACCGCAATCGTGCCGCTGTCGGTACCGACTTGTCGCCGCGGCCGGCAGGACTGGTATGGACGTCCACGTCACGCGCTCGACCCTGCGAGGGACCGCCCGCGCGCCGCCGTCGAAGAGCTACACCCACCGCGCGCTGCTCGCCGCCGGCTACAGCGACGGCGCGACCGTCGAGTCGCCGCTGGTGTCCGCGGACACGCGAGCGACCGCCCGCGCCGTCGCGGCGTTCGGCGGTTCGGTCGCGCGCGCCGGAGACGGGAGTTCGACCGCCGAAGGCGAGCCCGGCCTGACGGGCGCCGACGCGCTCTCGGTCGAGGGGTTCGGCGGCCGCACCGCCGTCCCCGACGACGTGATCGACTGCGCGAACTCTGGGACGACGATGCGGCTGGTCACCGCCGCGGCCGCGCTCGCGGACGGCACCACCGTCCTCACCGGGGACGAGTCGCTCCGCTCGCGCCCGCAGGGTCCGCTCCTCGACGCGCTCGCCGACCTCGACGTCCGCGCGGAGTCGACGCGGTCGAACGGGCAGGCCCCGCTCGTCGTGACCGGCCCGCTCGCCGGCGGCGAGGTCGCCATCCCCGGCGACGTCTCCTCGCAGTACGTCACCGCGCTGCTGATGGCGGGCGCCGTCACCGAGGAGGGGATCGAGGTAGAGCTCACGACCGACCTCAAGTCGGCGCCGTACGTCGACATCACGCTCGAACTGCTCGCCGACTTCGGCGTCGAGGCGACCCCGGTCGACGAGGACGGCGATCCGCTCGACGGTGCCGCGGGCGCCGCGGGGTTCTCGGTCCCGGGCGGACAGACGTACGCGCCGAGCGACGAGACGTACGCGGTCCCCGGCGACTTCTCCTCTATCTCGTACCTCCTCGGCGCGGGCGCGGTCGCGGCCGCGCCCGGCGAGCCGCTCCGGATCGAGGGCGCCCGGCCGAGCGCGCAGGGCGACGCCGCGATCGTCGAGATCGTCGAGCGCATGGGCGTGCCCGTCGACTGGGACCGCGAGGCCGGCGCGATCGCGGTCGAGCGCGGCGATCTCTCCGGCGTCACCGTCGACGTGGGGGGAACGCCCGACCTGCTCCCGACGATCGCCGCGCTCGGCGCGGTCGCGGACGGGGAGACGCGGATCGAGAACTGCGAGCACGTCCGCTACAAGGAGACCGACCGGGTGTCCGCGATGGCCGAGGAACTCGAAAAGCTCGGCGCCGAGACGACCGAAGGGCGGGACGTACTCACGATTCACGGAGGCGAAAGCGATCTCGTCGGGGCGACCGTCGACGGCCGAGCCGACCACCGGATCGTGATGGCGCTGTCCGTCGCCGCGCTGGCGGCCGAGGGGACGACGACCGTCCGCGGCGCCGAACACGTCGACGTCTCCTTCCCCGGCTTCTTCGACGCGATGGCCGACCTCGGGGCGACCGTCGAGCGCGGGGACGCGCGGGGAAGGGAATAGTTATAGCCGTTCGCAATACACACAATAGTATATGGTGGCAGACAGCAGATGAGCGGTGATCCGGCGTCGAACGGAGCGGCGGACGGACCGAACGCGGCGGTCGTCGTCGGCGTCGTGTTCTCGGCGATCGTGGTGCTCACCGTGATCGCGTACACGGTGACTGTGACCACGGTCAACCTGCTTGCCGTCGACCTGCTCGCGTACCCGGTCGGCGGGGTCGCGCCGTTCGTCGTGATCACTGGGGCCATTCTCACGATCCCGATAATGATTCCGACCGCGCTGATCTCGATGAAGCGACTCGGCTGACCGCGGTCGCGGCGTCATCCGGTCACCGCTCGAAGCGCGACGGTCGCCGCCGAATCCGGACCGACGGCTACACAAGCCCACCGGACCGACACACGCGTATGGACGACATCGACGTCGAGCCCGTCGACCGGGTCGACGAGGCCGACGACGACACCGCGGTCGAGCCCGCGGAGACGGACGAGGAGCTGACCGTCGACGAGGAGCTCGCCGACCTGCCCGCGGGCGTCGACGCGCCCGACTACGTGCTGTACGGCGGGAAGGGCGGCGTCGGAAAGACGACGATGGCGGCCGCGACGGGGCTCGCCTCGGCCGCGGGCGGCGTCCGGACGCTCGTCGTCTCGACCGACCCCGCGCACTCGCTGTCGGACACCTACGAGACCGAGATCCCCGCCGAGCCGGCGCGCATCCGCGAGGACGTGCCCCTGTACGCCGCCGAGATCGACCCCGACGCCGCGGTCGACGAGGGGATGTTCGGGGCGGACGGCGACCCGCTCGGCGGGCTCGGCGAGATGGGCGACGCGATGGGCGGCATGGGCGGCGAGGGGCCGATGGGCGGCGCCGAGGGCGAGGACGGCGAGGGGCTCGGCGGACTCCTCGGCGGCACGATGCCCGGCGCCGACGAGGCGGCGGCGATGCGCCAGCTGCTGGAGTACCTCGACGACCCGCGGTTCGACCGCGTCGTCGTCGACACCGCGCCGACCGGTCACACGCTCCGCCTGCTCCAGCTGCCGGAGATCATGGACTCGATGCTCGGGCGCGTGATGAAGCTCCGGCAGCGCTTCTCCGGGATGATGGACGGGATCAAGGGGATGTTCGGCGGCGGCGACGACGACCCCGACCCCTCGGCGGACCTCGAGGAGCTCCGCGAACGCATCGAGCGACTCCGAGCGGTCCTGCGCGACCCCGCGAAGACGGACTTCCGCGTCGTGATGATCCCCGAGGAGATGAGCGTCGTCGAGTCCGAGCGGCTCGTCGCGCGGCTCGACGAGTTCGGAATCCCGGTGAACACGCTCGTCGTCAACCGTGTGATGGAGGGCGTCGGCGACGTGACCGGCGGGAACGGGGCCGGGATCGACCCCGACTGGGTGGTCGAGCCCAACCCCGACACCTGCGAGTTCTGCGCCCGCCGGTGGGAGGTCCAGCAGAGCGCGCTCCGCCAGGCGACGGACCTGTTCCGCGCCCGGGACGTGAAGCGGGTGCCGCTGCTCGCGAACGAGGTCCGGGGTGAGGCCGCGCTGCGGGTCGTCGCGGCCTGTCTGGACTGAGCGGTCCGACTACGGCTCGCGTCCGGCGCTACTCGGTCGCGCTCCCGAAGATCCGGTCCCGGACCAGCTCCGCGACGCCCGCGAGGTGCGCCTGTCCGAACAGCCCGACCAGCACCGCGCCCGCGGTGTTGTACATGAGATCGAGCACGGTGTCGTCGAGCCCGTGCTGCGCGAGCGGCATGTCGATGCCGGTCTCGGTCGCGACGATGTCTAAGCCGAACTCGAACAGCTCCCAGAGCACGCCGAACGCGAGGACGATGAGGACGATGAAGACGAACGCGAACCGCGACGGGATCCGGATCCCGTCGCTGTGGAGGTCGATCGCCCGGAGCGTCGTGTAGCCGACTGCGGCGACCAGGGAGGCCGACAGCGCGTGCGTCATGTGGTCCCACCACTCGACGCGGGCGTAGAACCCGGCCGAGCCGACCGTGTGGAGGAACACGGCCGTCGTGATCCACAGGGCGAGCCACGGGTCGAGCGGGAGGTCGTACCGGCGCTCGAGCGCCGCGGGGACCAGCGTGACGAGGAGCGCAATGACCCCGTTGCTTACTGCCTTCTGCTCGCCCGCGAGGAAGCCGTACGCGACGATACCGACGAGCAGGACCTGCATCGCGCCCGTGAGTCGACGCTGCGACGCGAGCGACAGCCGAGGGAGCAGCGTCATCGCCGCACCACCCGGCGGATGACGCGACGGAGGAGACGTCCCCGGCGGCGGAAGTAGCCGTCGAAGAGGAGTCCGGCCGCGATCCCGGCCAGCGTGACGTACATGTACTCGGTCATCAGCGCGTCGTTCGTCGTCAGGTACGCGGTGCCGACGCGCTGGTCGAGGTTCCAGCGCAGCACCGTCCACACCGCCGCCGTCGCCAGCGTCGTCATCACGACGAAGGCGACCGCGAACCAGTGGGTGAGCCGCAGCGACGTGAACATGTGGAGGTCGACGGCGATCACGAGCGCCAGCGCCGCGATGGCGACGTACGCCGCGAACGTCCCTAACTCGCCGCCGAGGAGCGCGCCCACGAGGACCGGGAGCAGCGCGAGGCCCACCAGCTCGGCCGGGAGCATCGTCCGCCAGTCGCGAGCCGCGACCGTGGGCGCGAGCAAGACGCCGCCGAGTCCGACCGCGATCGCCGCCGACAGCAGGTCGTAGTCGAGCGCGCTCTCGACGAGGACTCCGCCCAGGACGGCGATCATCGCCCACGCGACGAGGGCGTTGAGCCGGCCGTCGCGGATCAGCTGCGTGAGTCTGTCCTCGACGGATCCCAGCGTGCCGGCGAGTTCTTCGCCGGACTCCCCGTCGCCGACGCTCGCGTCGGAGCCGGTCTCGGCGTCGCGGCGTCGGTCTCCGTCCATGTCCGGTACCGAGGCCGGGGAGGATTATAAGCTGTCGCTCCGGATCAGCGGTGGGCGCGACGGTGTACGGCGGCGAACGGGTCCCGAGACCGGCGGCGAACGGACGCGCTTTTACCTTCCACGGCCGTGTTGTCGGTATGAACTGTCGGCGGTGTGGGACCCCGTTAGAGAAGCCGGGGGACTACTGTTTGACCTGTAACACCGCCAACGCCGACGCGGTCGTCGCCGAGTTCGACGCCGACCGCGCGCACCTGACGATGTTGGACGAGGACGCCGTCGTCGGCGAGACGACGATCACCACGCGCCCGGAGGACACCGAGCGCCTGACGGAGGTCCAACTGCGGAACTTCGCGGGGCGCGTCGCCGACGAGATCCGACGCAAGCGACCGGAGACCGTCTACGCCGCCGGCGAGCGCGAGCCGCTCCGCGAGACGCGCGCGCAGCTCCACCACGAGTTCTACCGGGTGCCCGACGGCGGCGCCGGCGGGAGCGACCGAGACGGGACAACGTCGAGCGACCCCGCAGACGACGGCGGGAAGCCGGACGTGAGCCCCCTCGTAGAGTGGGTGCTCGACCGTCGCGGCGACCGGTCGCTGGCGGTGGTCGAGACCCCGCCGCGCGAGAAGATCGGCGGGTCGCACTCGACGCTCATCGGCGACCGCAAGGGGCGGAAGGCCGTCCAGACCGTCGCGGAACACCCGCACGTGAAGAAGATCGTTCCCGGTCCCATCGACGCCGGCGGGACGGGGTCGCGGACCGGCCTCCGCGCGAAGGCGACGCGCGCGGGGACCAACGGCAACGTCCGGCTACTCCTGCGAGACGGCTCTAGCGTCCAGGAGAACCGGATCGTCACCACGGCGATGGACCGCGAGACCGGCGAGCGCGTCCGCGAGGACCTCAACGAGGCGCTCCGGGACGCGGAGCTCCAAGACGTGTAGCTTCCGGCCCCGCCCGGCGTGTGCGGATCTGGCGTCCGATGTGCGTATCTCGGTCGCAGCGCCCGGAAGCGGCCACTACCGACCGCGTCGCTGTCGCGGGGTTTTTCACGAGACCGGTCGTTGCGAGCGGTGTGAGTACCCTCGTCACGCTCGGCGCGGGCGTCGTCTTCGGGCTGGCGCTCGCGGCGCCGCCCGGTCCGATGAACGCGGTGATCGCCGAGGAGGCCGTCCTCCGCGGTCGCTTCGCCGGCTTCCGGGCCGGCCTCGGCGCGGCGACCGCCGACGCGATCTTCTTCGTCCTCGCGTACGTCGGCGTCGTCGCGGTCGTGGAGTCGTTCCCGCTGTTACAGGGCGTCATGGTCGCGGTCGGCGGCGTCCTTATGCTGTACTTCGCCGTCGGCGCGGCCCAAGGCGCGCGGGCGTCGTTCCGTCCGACCTCCGGCGAGGAGCCGATCGCGGCCGAGGGGAAGGGGTTCCGCAAGGCGCTGGTGCTCGCCCTGACGAACCCGTACCAGGTGCTGTTCTGGCTGACGATCGGCGTCGGCCTGCTTCAGCCGGGCGAACTCGACGTGTTGTCCCGGCTCCCGGTGGTCGGAGCCGACCTCGCCGGGACGCTCGTGGTCGCCACCGGCTCGCCCGCGCTCATCGGCGGGTTCTTCCTCGGCGTGCTGGTCTGGGTCCTCGGCTTCCCCACGGGACTCGTCGCCGCGGAGCGCAGGATCGAGGCGTTCGCCCCGATCGTCGCCGTCGCGTCGGCGTTCGTGCTCGCCGGCTTCGGCGTCTACTTCCTCTACGACGCGGCGACGACGCTGGCCGCGCTTGGGGCGTAACCGGGGCGGCCGTCGCCCGTCGGCCGCTCCGCGGCGGCCGCGCCCGCCGTACATGGACAACGGCTTTGACCCGTCGGCGCGACCGTCCCGTATGTTCGAGAAGACGACGTGGATCAAGCTCCCGCGGAACGTCCTCGTGGGACACGACGTCCTCGACGACCTCGGGGAGGCGGTCGGCGAGCTCTATCTCACCGGGCGGCCGCTGATCGTGACGAGCCCGACGCCGAACGAGATCGCCGGCGACCGCGTCAGAGCCCAGTTCGACGACCCCGCGACCGCGGTCGTGGAGAACGCCTCCTTCGCGGCCGTCGAGGACCTGAAGGAGACCGCGGAGGCGGTCGACCCGGGCTACCTCATCGCGCTCGGCGGCGGCAAGCCGATCGACATCGCGAAGATGGCAGCCGACCACCTCGACGTCGGCTTCGTCTCCGTCCCGACGGTCGCCTCCCACGACGGTATCGTCTCGGGGCGCTCGTCGATCCCAGAGGGCGACACGCGCCACTCGGTCGCCGCCGACCCGCCGCTCGCCGTCGTGGCGGACACGACGCTGCTCGCGGACGCCCCGTGGCGGCTCACCACCGCGGGTTGTGCGGACATCATCTCCAACTACACCGCGGTGAAGGACTGGCGGCTCGCCCGCCGCCTGCGGAACGTCGAGTACAGCGAGTACGCGGGCGCGCTCTCGGAGATGACCGCGGAGCTGCTCGTCGAGAACGCCGACATGATCCGGCCGGGCCTAGAGGAGTCGGCGTGGGTCGTGGTGAAGGCGCTCGTCTCCTCCGGGGTCGCGATGTCGATCGCCGGCTCCTCGCGGCCCGCCTCGGGCGCGGAACACCTCATCTCCCACCAGCTCGACCGCATCGCGCCCGGTAAGGCGCTCCACGGCCACCAGGTCGGCGTGGCGTCGATCATGACGGAGTTCCTCCACAGCGGCGAGAACGGGCGGTGGGCGGCGATCCGCGACGCGCTCGCCGAGCTCGACGCCCCGACGACCGCGGGCGAGCTGGGGATCGACGACGCGGAGCTCATCGCCGCGCTCACGAGCGCCCACGAGATCCGCGACCGCTACACCATCCTCCAAGGCGGGATCAACGAGGAGGCGGCGATAGGGGTCGCGACCGCGACCGGCGTCATCGAGGAGTGATCCCGGTTCGGCGCGCGGGACGCCGCCGGACGGCCCCACGTCGCCCCCGCCGAACGGCCCCGCGTCGTCCCCGATCTCCGGCTCTCGATTCCGACCTCGAAAGGCCAATAACGCTCCCGGGAGTACACCTGATATGTCCACCGCCAGCGTTCGCGACCGGGCCAAAGAGCGGGCCACCGCGATAACCGTCCTCCTCACCGTCGTCGGCTACGGCGCCGTAGGGGGCGTGTTCCTCGTTCCAGAGTTCCAAGCGCTGTTCCCGACGCTCACGCAGGAAACGGTCAATCTGCTCGCGCACGCCATCGCGGCCGTCAACACGGTCACCGTGATCTCCCTCTCGCTCGGCTGGTACTGGATCCGGAACGACGAGGTGAAAAAGCACGCGGCGGCGATGACGACGTCGTTCGTCCTCATCCTCCTGTTCCTCGGGATGTACCTCCCGAAGGTCGCCGGGGGCGGCACCAAGGAGTTCGTCCTCGACTCGTCGTACGCGTGGGTCCCGCTGTGGGACTGGGTGTACCCCGCGTACCTGATCATGCTCGCGATCCACATCATTCTCTCCGTGGTCTCGGTCCCCGTCGTCCTCTACGCGATCGTCCTCGGGCTCACCCACACCGAACAGGAGCTCCGGACGGAGACGCCACACCGGCGCGTCGGTCGGATCGCCGCGAGCGCGTGGATCCTCTCGCTCGCGCTCGGGGTCGTCACCTACCTCCTCTTGAACCACCTGTACGACTCGACGTTCGCGGCCGCCGAGGCCGCGACGGTCCTCCTGCCGGCCGTCCCGGTCTAACTCCTCCCCCTCGGCCCCGGCGTCTCGCCGGGGGATCCCGGCCGCCCCCGCCGCCACCGAAACGCTTGACCGGCGGCCGCGACACCCACACCCATGACCGACTGGATCGGCGAGACGTTCACGAGCGACGCGGGCTGGAACCACCTCCTCGACCTCGTCGACGTCGGCGACCGCATGGCCGGCTCGGCGGGCGAGCGCGAGGCGCTTGAGCTGACCCGCGACGCGTTCGCCGCGGCCGGCGCGCGGAACGCCGCGGTCGAGGAGTTCGAGATACAGGGCTGGGAGCGCGGCGACAGCGCGGTCCGCGAGGCCGCGACGGACGAGCCGGTCGCCGTCGGCCCGAACGCCTGTATCGCGCTACCGCGCAGCCCGAGCGCCGAGGTGACCGGGGAGTTCGTCGACCTCGGTCACGGCGTTCCAGCGGACTTCGAGGCCGACCTCGAGGGGAAGGTCGTGATGGTGTCGTCGGACACCCCCGACGCCGTCGACCGATTCATCCATCGCCGGGAGAAGTACTACCGCGCGGTCGACGCCGGCGCCGCCGCCTTCGTCTTCGCCAACCACGTCGAGGGGACCCTCCCGCCGACCGGGAGTGTCGGGACCGCGGAGGCGCCCGTGGGGGCGATCCCGGCGGTCGGCGTCTCGAAGGAGGCCGGCGCCCGGCTGGCGCGGCGACGCGAGGGCGACGACCTGACCGTCGCGGTCGACTGCGAGACGCCGACGGCGACGAGCGGCAACGCGGTCGCCGAACTCGGCCCCGACACCGACGAACACCTGCTCGTCTCCTCGCACGTCGACGCCCACGACATCGCGGAGGGCGCGATGGACAACGGGGCGGGGACGGCGACGATCGTCGAGGTCGCGCGGGCGCTCGCTGCGCGCGAGGGCGAGCTCGACGTGCGGGTCCGATTCGCCGCGTTCGGCGCCGAGGAGGTCGGGCTCGTCGGCTCGTCCGTGGCCGCCGAGGCGGCCGACAGGGAGGCGGTCCGCGCGGTCGTCAACGTCGACAGCAACGTGTTCGGTCGGACGCTGCGGCTCGACCACCACGACTTCGACGCGCTGGCGGCGGCCGCCGACCGTGTGAGCGACCGCTTCGACCACCCGATCGCGACGGGGAGCGAGCTGGTCCCCCACAGCGACCACTGGCCGTTCGTGAAGCGGGGGATCCCCGGGTACATGGTCTCGGGCGAGACCGAGGGGCGCGGCCGCGGCTGGGGCCACACCCACGCCGACACGCTGGATAAGCTGGAGTCGCGAAACCTCCGCGAGCAGGCGATCCTCCTGACCGAGCTGGTCGTCGAGCTCGCCGAGGCGGACGCGTCGGTTCCCCGCCGCGACACCGACGAGATCGCGGCGGCGCTCGAAGCCGAGGGGAAGGCGACGGGGATGAAGCTCACCGGCGACTGGCCGTTCTGACGCGAGGCGAGCGAGAAAGCGGCGGTCCGCGGTTCGTCAGGCGACGACGAACTGGTTCCAGATCCCTTCGACGAGGAAGAACAGCGCGAAGTACGACGACCACACCAACACGACGAGCGAGGCGGCGATCGAGCTCTTCGGCGCCTCGATCGTCATGTCGTTCCGGGCCTCGACGTTGCGGGCCTCCAGCTCGAAGAAGTCGGCGACGAACATCGCGAGGACGAGCACGGAGAGGATCGTCCCTCTCACCGGCGAACCGAGGATGTAGACGAACGAGAGGAGGACAAGCCCGACGTTAGTAAACACGTGCGGCGTGTACGCCTCCACGCTGTCCGCCTCCTGTCCCTGTTCGACGTGCCGCCTGTGCGCGAGGTGCCGCGTGGCGAGGTTCGCGACTGTCATCACGAAGATCGCGTACGGCAGCGCCGGCCCGACGGCCGACAGCCAGCCGAGGGGAACGAGGAACTGCAGTGGGTCCATATCCACCACTTCCGTTCACGACGTATTAGAGTGTTTCCGATCGGCGCGCCCGCGGGGAGGGGCGGCGTCGCTGCGATCGGAACGAGCCGTCCGTCGCTGCGATCGGAACGAGCCGTCCGTCGCTGCGATCGGAACGAGCCGTCGCCGCCACCGGGGGAGGGATCACCCTTGCTCCGCCGTCGGAGCGAGGAGATCGACCGTCGTCGCGGCCTCGATCTTGACCGCGCGATGTGGCTCGACAGTCCCCCAGCGGTCCCCGTCAACGACCAGCGCGACCGACTCCTCCTCGCGCTCGACGGTGACCCCGAGGCGGCCGCTCGCGACCCACGTGTCGGGAGCGGTCGTGAACGGCGAGACGGGGACGACCGCGAGGCCCGCCCCGGGCGATACCAGCGGCCCGCCGGCCGCCGCCGCATACCCCTCACTCCCGAGCGGCGTCGCGACCACGGCGCCGTCCGCGCGCACCGACGCCGACTCGCCGTCGGAGAACGCGATCTCGTACTCGGATATCCGGGCTGGCGCCGCCGTCACGAACGCGACGTCGGCGGCCGCGAACCGGCGGCGACTATCCGGCCGTTCGACCGCGACGACCGGATGAGCGACGCGGGAGAACGCGTCGAACTCGGGAGCCGGCCCGTCGACGACGAGGTCGGTCACGAGACTCGGGTCGACCGCGTGACGGCCCGTTCCGACCGGGAGGATCGGGTGGCCGCGCGTGTCCGTACTCGCGGCCGCGCGCATCGCCTCGCGGAGCGCGGCCTCGCCGACGGCGACGACCACGTCTGCCTCGGCGCGGTCGACGAGCGGGGCGCCCGCGTCGGTCGCCGCCGATCGGATCGCCGCCGCCGGGTCGCCCACGCCGAGAACCGCGAAGGGGCGCGTCGGCTCACTCATGGCCGTGGGTGGGACGAGCGGCGGTGAAAATCCCTCGGTTCGCCGGCGGTCGCCGTCGCGTCGCCGGTGAACGGCGCGAGGAAGAGCGGAGAAACGAGACGAGCGTTTCGCGTTCAGTTCGCAGCGGCGTCTTCGTCGCCGCCGTTGAGAGCGTCACGGAGCTGGCGGCTGGCCGGGATGAGCACCCAGAACGTCGCCGCACCGAGCACCATCAGCCAGAAGAACATGTCGCCCGCGAACACGCCGATCTCGCCGTACGCCGTGTTCACGCCCTCCGCCGGGTTCACGAGCTGCGACACCTGGTAGTACGACGGCGTCCGGTACCAGCCGCCGAAGGTGATCCAGCCGAGACCGCCGATCGCGAACAGGGCGAAGCCCTTCATGAACTCGTCTGCCATTATCTCATGTTTCGCTGGGGTCGTCTTGAGACTTTCCCATCCCCTGTCCGCGGAACCGGGTCCCGAGCACGTACACGGCGGTTCCGAGGATAATGAATCCCACGCCCGTGATCGCCAGTATCGCCACCAGCACGTCTTCCGGGGGCAGGAGTCCGGCGTTGTCGAGCAGATAGACGATGGTCGTCCGGACGAAGCTGATCTGGAGCGTCGCGGCGTCGATGAGGGTGAACCCGACGAAGTAGGTGACGACCGCGGCGAGCGTCGAGAAGACGGTGACGGCCTTGTACAGCCGGAACGGGACGACGATCTCTCGGCCGCTCGGGCCCTCCCGCGGGCCCGTCGGCTCGGTGCGGGGCTCGGCGTCGTCGTCGGCCGCGATCGGATCGCCGGTCTCGTCGAACGCCTGCGAGGAGTCGCCGTCTGTTGAGGATGACATGGGTGATACGGAGCGTCTGAACGGCTGGACCGGACCGCGACCGCGCGTCGGTCACGGGGGCGAAGCGGGCGGGGCTCGACCGGTTACTTCGGCGGGCGGAGCATGAAGTACCGGCGGTTGAGGTCGTACATGTACCCCTCGCGCATCGTCTTCAACACCGCGTAGGTGATGATGCCGGCGACGACGGGGAGCATGAACACGAGCGAGAACAGCAGCTCGAGCGGGACGGGGAAGAAGTTCTGGATGGCGAGCACCGCCAGCGTGATCGCCAGCACGACGCCGGTCATCCCGAGCGCCGCCCAGCCCGGCTCCTCGACGGGACGCCGCGCGTTCCCCTTGTTGAGGAAGGGGACGAGCGTGATGACGCCGAAGATGGCGCCGTGGGCAACGAGCCCGTACAGTTCGTTGGACATGACGATGTTGCCGCCCAACACTGCGAGTTCGGGGTTGATCGGGCTGAGTTTCAGCAGTCCGAACGACCAGTAGAGGTACCAGTCGGGCAGGATGATCGCCGGCGTCGATCCGGGGTTCGCCGGGTCCCCGAAGTGCCCCGGAAGGATCGACGCCACGAGCAGCATGATCCCGAGGAAGAACGACGTGATAGCGAGGTTCCGGATCGTCTCGTGGGGCCACGTCGGGAAGCCGAGCACGTCGCGCTCGACGTACGTGGACTCCGCGCGGAGGTCCTCGTCCTCGCGGCGGGACCGCTCAAAGTACTGGTAGGTGAGCTGTGCGAGCCCCTGGCTGCGCTCCTTGCGCTCCGACCAGGTCGGCGTCTCGTCGTCCGGCGGGACGGTCGCCGGGGGGCCGCCGTCGGTCCGCGCCTCGTCGTCGGTGCCTCCGTCCGTCATGGGAGTGGTGTCGTCGGTCATTGGATTAGTGCGGTTCCGCGATGCCCTGCACCCAGACGATGCCCACGTGGACCGCGATGAGCGCGGTGACCACGAACGGCAGCACGAACACGTGCAGGATGTACATTCTCACGAGCGTCGCCTGTCCGAGGGTGAAGCCGCCGAACAGCAACTGGGCCGCCCACTCGCCCACGATCGGGGTCGCGAGCGCCAGTTCGACGCCGATCTGCGCCGCCCAGAAGGACAGCTGCTTCCACGGGAGGACGTACCCGGAGAAGCCGAACAGCAGCGTCAGGGCGATGAGCACGACGCCGAGGATCCAGTTGACCTCGCGCGGCTCCTTGTACGCGCCGGTGAAGTAGACGCGCAGCATGTGGAGGAACACCGCCGCCACCATGAACTGCGCCGCCCAGCGGTGGATCGCCCGGAGCATGAACCCGAACTGGACGTCCGTCATGATCATCACCATCGAGTCGTACGCCGCCGTCGGGTCGCCCTGCGCCGCCGCACCGGCGGTCGACGGTGCGTAATAGAACCCGAGCAGCGCGCCGGAGACCGCCGCGAGCAGGTATGCGATGATAGAGAGGGACCCGAGCGAGTACAGCGGGTACCAGTACCAGAACTTGTTGTCGAGGTCGTACTGCTCGGTGTGGCTCTTCGGCATCTGGAGGTTCGCGCGGTAGTACATCGTCTCCAGCAGTTCGAGGTAGTCGACGATGCGAAGCCGCTTGTCCAGCCAGATGAGCGTGGTCAGGAACGCCGTCTCGATGGCTGTGAGATCCTGACTCTTGAGCCACGCGTTGTGGTCCATGTCGTCTTGTTTTTTCAGACTCATTGTCGAATCACTTCTTGTAGTACGGGTACACAGCCCGTTTCAGCGTGTCCGCCAGCCCGCCGGTGTCGATGCTTTTGCCGTCCTTGTCCTCCTCGCGGACGTACAGGTCCTCCCACTTGCGACGGCGTTTCTTCACGATCATCACGTCCGGAAGGAACTCTTTCCGGTACAGGAGTAGGATGAACGCGAGATCAATAAAGATGAGGGCGAGAAGCGCCCCGACGAACATGTTGCCGGCCTCCGTCGACGCCCACGCGGACATCAGCCCGTAGGTGAAAAGCGCGACGAACACGACCTCGATGACGGTGAGGAGGACGATCGCGATCGCGGCCGCGGTGCTCTCACGGGCCGGTTCGTACCGGTGAATGTCGCCGTACGAGGAGTTGCCGGAGCTCATCTCGCACCCCCGTGACCCGTGTGGGCGGACTCGCCGTACTTGAGCATGTAGAACGTGAACACGAACGTCAGCCCGATGCCGAGGATCGCGGAGATGCCGACCCAGTGGGCGTGGAGCGGAACGCCGACCTTGGCGATGTCCTCGGGCCACCCGGTGTTCGCGCCGCCGCCGACCTCGACGGTCGCGACGTCCTCGCCGACGGCGATGCCGCCGTGCATGCCGACCGCGGTGTGGGGCACGCAGTGGTAGTGGGTGATCCCGGCGTCCTCGCTCGACGTCTCGTACTCGTAGGTGTACCCCTCCTCGCCGACGGGGTCACCGCTGTCGAAGCTGGCCGGGCCGCCGCCATCGACCGCCTGGACGTTGTGGTCGCCGCCGTTGCCCGTCCACTCCCAGGTGATCGTCGTTCCCTCGTCGACCCACACGAGGGTCGGGTCGAACGCGAGGCCGTTGCTGCCGGCCCCGACCGAGATGGTCACCGAGTCCTGGCCGCGGGCGTCGGTGTACGAGCCCACGTTTCCGCTGGCCGCCCCGCTCGGCCAATCGGGCTGTACCTCCTGTGCAGCCGCCGTTCCGGTCGCCCCGGCGGAGGCCGCGACGGCGGCGGTCGCGCCGCCGGCCGTCCGCACGAAGTCCCGCCTTTTCATACAGTTTCACTCAGGACGGGGTGCGCTTAAACCCACCGACTGATACCGCCGACGCGGAGGTGTCTGTAGGGCCTGAGACCGTCGAAATCGGCGGATTACTCGTCTCGGTCGGGGTCGGTCGTAGCGCCGTCCTCGCCGGTCACGACGCCGTCCTCAACCGGGACGAACTCGGGCCGCTCCTTCGCCTCGCGGAGCGCTCGCAGACGGTCGCGGTACTCCTCCGATCGGAACCGGTCCGAGAGCCGCGCGTTCGCCACCATCGCGAACAGGAACACCCCGACGAGCAGGAACACGATGCCCATCGCCGGCGCGACGATCGTGTCGAGGTCCGTTGCGGCGGTCGCGACGAGGAGCGCCACGCCGGCGAGCACCTGAATCCCGGCGACCGCCTGTATCACGAGGTTGCCGAACTCGCCCGAACCCTCCGGAACGCTGTCGGGGTGCGGGAGCGACCAGTCCTCCGGCGGCTCGGGCACCTCGTACGAGTCCATCGCCGCCAAGGCGACGACCGGTTCGATGTCCCGAAGCACGGTTCCCTCGCCGCGTACCTCACCCGTGGGGCGGATGATCGCGTATCCCTCGTCGGAGTAGACGAGGATGCGCTCCTCGCCGTCCTCGCGGACGCGCTCCAAGACGCCGAACACGTCGCGGGTCGCGATCCGGGACTTCAGCTCGGCGTCGACCCGGTCGAGGAGCCGGTCGCCGGTGATCCACGTGTCGGGGTCGAAGGCGGCGTCCCACTCCTCGGCGCTCATCTGGGCCATGTCCGACGGGCCGAAGTCGTCAAAGTCGTACTCGGACTCGACGCGCTCGCGGAGGGCCTCGATGTCGTCCTCGTCTCCGGGAGCGCCGTCGGCGTCGGTCGACGCGGGCTCCGCTTCCGGAGTCCCGTCGATCGCCCGGGATCCGTCTTCCGCGGGCTCCGTGTCGGGGGCTTCCGGGTCGTCGGGCGGGTCGGCCGACTCCTCCGACGGCGACTCCGGCTCCGACCGCGTCGAGGTGTCCTCCATCGCCCCGGGGTACGTGCTCCTGACGCTAACTGTTTTCGTCCGCGCCCCGACGGCGAGAGGGCGGGACCGCGGGCGCCCGACGCGGATCGGGGGGCTTTACGCGCCGGAGTACGTATCGACGGTATGGTCGACGAGTCGGTCATCGCGGCCCTCGCCGGGATGTCCGTGACGACGAGTCTCCCGTTCCTCCTGTACGGCGCCTGGATCATGATCGACGCAGAGACGGTGTCGTGGAACGTGCTGATGCGCCACCTGCGGTACATCGTCGTCGGACTGGTGCTCACGACGGTCCCGATAGCCGGGTGGATGGTCCCGCGCGTCCTCGACCAAGTGAGCGGCATGGCGATCCTCCACGCGTTCTTCGGCGTTCAGGCGTACGCCCTGTTGGCGTTCGCGCTCACCGGGATCGTGCGGATCTTCCAGGCGAAGCGGAACGCCGACGCCTACGAGGACCCCAGCGTGGACATCGACGAGCTCCACGAGGACATGAGCCACTGGCGGAAGCGGCTCCGCGCCGGCGTCGCCGGCTTCATGCTCCTGTGGTTGTGCGCGTGGGTGACCGGACTCTACCGGCTCGTCACGCTCCACTTCGGCTCGCTGTTCTGACGGCGGCGGCGCGAACGGTCGGCGTCGAGAGGCGTTCCCCCGACCGACAGCTTCAATCCGGGTTTGTCCCTAACGGTGGTATCGTGGCAGTCACCTTCGATCTCTTCGGGACCCTCGTCGACGTCGAATACCCGTCCGACCCGGCGGAAACGGTCGCGCGCGAACTGGAGTCCCGCGGCGTAACGGTCCCCGACGACTGGCACGTCGCGTACGGCGAGCAGCACGTCGAGGCGCCGGCCGGCGCGGAGGTCCCTCTCCCCGCACACGTCGCTCGGGCGCTGGACTCCCGCGGCGTCGACGCGGAGCAGAACGTCGCCAGGCACGCCGTGATCGCGGCGTTCGACCCGGACGTGACCCGGCGCGACGGCGCGCTCGACGCGGTCCGGGGCGCGGCCGACCGGGGCCCGGTGGGGCTGCTCTCGAACTGCGCCGTCCCCGAGCTCGTCCCGCGGACGCTGATCCGGGCCGGGCTCCGGGGCGAGTTCGACGCGGTCACGACGAGCGTCGGCTGCGGCTGGCGGAAGCCGCACCCCTCCGCGTTCGAGGCCGCGGCGGAGGCGCTCGGAACGGCCACCACCGGCCTCGTCCACGTCGGCGACGACCCGGAGACCGACGGCGGGATCGTCGCCGCCGGCGGCCGCTTCGTCGACGTGACCGAGACGCCGCTCTCCGAGGTCGTCGCGGAGTTAGAGGCGGAGCCGTAGGGGCGTTCGGTGGACGGCGGGAGCCGCGGAGTCAGTCGAACCCGCGGTCCGCGAGCCGCGCGCGCCACGCCTCGTCGGCCCGTCCCTCGGCGACCAGCTTCTCGACGTGCGCGGCGACCGTCGCCAGCGCGAGGTCCCGCACGCCGGAGAGGTCCTTCTCGTAGGCGCCGTCGACGACCGCGTCGAGGTCCGACGCGCCGCCGTCGAGCGCGGCGATCACGTCTCGCTCGCGGTCCAGCCTGTGATCTATCAGCCGCTCGCAGGCCGCCGGCGGGTCGTCTATCGGCGGGCCGTGTCCGGGGAGGAGTCGGTCGTAGCCGGCGTCGCGCACGCGTTCGAGGCTCGCGAGGTAGGCAGCGAGGTCGCCCTCGGGCGCGGCGACCGCGACGCTCCCCTCGGCGACGGCGAGGTCGCCGCAACACAGCACCGACCGCCCCGACTCGGTCCCCGGACCGCCGGCCGCGAACGCGAGGTGGTCCGGCGCGTGTCCCGGCGTGTCGACCGCGCGGACCGCGGTGTCGGCGACCGTCTCGCCCGGCGCGACCGTCTCGTCCGGCTCGACCCCGGCGGCCGCGGCGAACCGGTCCGCGTGGTCATCGCGGGCGACGACCGTCGCGTCCGTCAGGGCGGCGTAGTCAGCGACCGCGCCGACGTGGTCCGGGTGGGCGTGGGTGACGGCGATCGCTTCGACGGACGGGGCGTCCGCGTCTACCGATCCGCGCTCCGCGAGCGCCGCGTCGAGCGCGTCGGTCCGGGCGGCGGGGTCGGCGAGGAGGCCGTCCAACAGGTACGCGTTCGTGGTCCCGCCCGGCGCGCGCGTGTCGACGGGGACTTCGACCCGGGTAACCGCGGGACCTTCGAGGCGGTCGGGGTCTTCGGGATCGTCGACCGACATCGCTCAGTCCCCGCGACCGAGCGACGACCGCGCGGCCGGACCGGGGCCGGAGCCGGGACGCTCGCGACCGGGGATCGGCACATCGGTGTCGCCGGCGACCGCGTACGCCCCGAGGTCGGCGACCCCGGCGTCGACCGCTTCGACCGAGTCGTAGTGGCGGCCGACGACGATGTCACCAGCCGTGCTCCGGTTGATCCCGGGGATCGCGGTGAGCTCGTCCATCGAGGCCACGTTGACATCGAGCGGGTACGGGACGCCGGTGACGGAGCGGTAGCCGTGGTCCGTGATCGCCACGTCGATGCTCGTTCCGAGCTCGCGCTCGCCCGGCACCGCGACGAGGAGCGCGTACGTGCCGAGCTGGCGCCCGAACGTCTTGCCGTCCTGGTGGTACTCCAGGTACACGTCCGGGAGGACGGTTCCCGGCGGCACAACGCGGTCGAGCATCGGGTTGTCGATGGTCTCGCGCACCTCGCGCTTGTACGCCTGGAACTGGTCTTTGTGCTCCTGTGCGACCTCGGCCCCCGTCTCGGCCATCTCTGTGCCCGCGAACGCCATCACCTGCCGGATGTTGATCCGGCGGAGCATCAGCCCCTCGTCGTACACCGTCTGGAGGAAGCGCTTGTTGTGCTCGTACGTCTCCGGGCGCTCGCCGGTCAGCCCGTGGACGAGGTTGATCCCGGGGAGGAGCTTCGGCAGCCGCGGCGAGGCGTCCGGTCCGGTTGAGGGACCGGTGACGCGGGCCGGGTCGCCGGGCGTCGTCTCGGGGGCGTCGCCCGGGCGCCAGCCGCCCTCCTCGTTGACGACGCGGACGGCCTCCAAGCACTCCTCGGCGGTGACGAGGAGGTTGTTCTCTTCCTGAACGACCGGGTCGGCCGATTCGAGCCCGAATGCGGCCGTGTCGCCGGGCGTGTTGTGCTCGGCGATGACGCGGATCGCCTCGCGGGACGCCTCCGGGTAGTCCGTGATCGTCACGGGGTTCATGTTGTCGAGGTGGAGCGTCCGGAGGTCGGGCGCGACCTCGCGGATCCCGCCGTACAGCTCCCGGAGCGCGTCGGGGTTCGGCGCCTCGCCGTCGCCGCCGAACGCGAGGATGTCGGCCTGCCGTCCGAGCCGGAAGTGTCGCACGCCGCGGTCCGAGAGCGCGTCGACCTCGTCGACAACCGACCGCGCCGCGCGGAACGCCGGGTCGCCGTACAGCGGCTCCGTACAGAACGAGCAGCGGTAGGCGCACCCGCGGGAGGTCTCCATCTCGCAGATGAGGTAGTCGGGGTGGTTCGGGTGCTGCTCGACGACGAACGCCCCCTGCCGGGCCCAGCGGTCGACCTCCTCGTTCGTGCGCATCCGGTTGCCGTACCCTTCCAGCCCCTCGCGGACGAGGTCGTGGGCCGCGGCCTCCACGTCGCCCATCGCGACGAAGTCGTAGTCGAGGTCGTCGCGTCGGGTCTCCTGCGCGCCGGCGTTCTCCTCGCCGACGCCGAAGCGCACCGGGCCGCCGAGCAGCGTCACGCCGTCGGCGGTCCAGCCGAGCTCTCGCACCTCGTCCGGCTCCGCGGGGGTGCCGCCGACGTACTTCCCGGGCACCGTCATCCCGCCGACGTAGATCATGAGGTCGGCGTCGGCGACGTCGGCGTGCTTGCTCCGGTCCTCGCGGAGCTCGTCGATCGTGTGATAGGTGATCGCCGACTCGGGGACGCCGGCGTCGACGAGCGCCCCGGCGGTGTATCGGGGGTACGTCGAGAGGTACGGCGGGACGCCGAAGTGGGCCGGCTCGTCGACGTACCCGTCGACGATGGTGACGGAGAGGTCGTTCGGGTCGGCCGGGAGCGACCCCCGAGCCGACGCGGGCGAATCGGTCATGTTACCGTCCGTACTCGACCGAGACGGGAAAAGCGTGCGGAACGCCCGAGCCGCGCCGGATTACTTATGACGGAACGCGCGGAAACCCCGACCATGCCCTCTGAAACGCCCCCGAACGGTGAGACGACCTCCGGCGACGGCGCGCCAGCGCGCGCCGACGGGTCCGCTCGCTGGCAGCGAGTCGGAAACTACGTCTCGTTCGCCGCGCTCTGCGCGCTCGCCGCGATGCAGTTTCTCGGCACCAATCCCAGACCGTGGGGACTCGCCGCCGGCTGGGCCGCGGCGACCGCAGTCGCCGTCGGCCCGATCGCGTGGCTCGCCCGCGACCACCTCTCGCCGGATCGCTACGAGATGCTGACCTACGTCGCCTTCGGCGCCGCGATCCTCGCGATCTCCGTCGGGCTGGGAGTCGCGCTTGCGTTCGAAATCCCGTTTCGCCCGTACGGTCCCGGCTTCCTCGCCGGCACGGCGTTGGGTATCGCAGTCGTCGCTGTCGCCGAGCGAACCGTCGTGCCGGACCGGATGCGCGGTGCGGGGGTCTGAGCGCCGCATCGCGCGGTTCGCACCCCCGGCTCGCCGCCGCCACGCCGTTTAAGCCGCCGCCGATACTACGTCTGCGTATGCCATCGACGATGGAGGTCAAGTGCGTCAGCGACGACTGCGAGCTCGACATGTTCGAGAACCACTACACGTACGACGTGCCCGACGACCACGCGGTCGAGGACCTCTCGTGTCCGTACTGCGGCGGGAGCGACCTCGTCGAAATCGAGGTGTGAGCGGTGGACGGACTCGTCGAAAGCGGTCGCTCCGCGCTCCGTAACGCCCTCGAACGCGTCGGCCGCGGCTGGGGTCGTGTCCAGGAGCGCCGCCCGCTCTCGCACGACCTCCTCGAGAGCGACGACGCGTACCTCGTGGTCTTCGACGCCCCCGGCGTGCGCGGCGAGGACGTCGACGTCACCTTCCTCGACCGCACCGTCGAGGTCTCGCTCGAACGCTTCCGCGACTTCTATGACGGCTACGACCTCGTGTTTCCGGGCCGCGGCGTCTCGCTGTCCGGCAGCGTCGACCTCCCCCGCGACGCCGACGTGACGCCCGAGGGCGCGAACGCGACGCTCACGCGCAACGGGACGCTCCACGTCGAGATCCCCAAACGCGGCGGATCGAGCGACGTCGACGTCGTCGAAGAAGACGACTGACTCCCGGCTTCGGCTCTGCGGCCGCTGCTATTCCTCCTCCGTCCGGTTCGACAGCGACATGCCCTCGACGATCTCGAACGCCTCGTCGCCGTCGAACCGATCCGAACCGAACCGCGTCGGGTCGAACGCGCCGATCCACGGCGATTCCGGCCCGTCGAAGGCGGCGCCCGCGAGCGACGCGAGCACGCCCTCGGCCACCACTTCGCCGACGGCCGGCGCGCGCATGAACCCGTGGCCCTGCCAGCCGGCGGCGACGAAGAGCGTCGGATCGCCCGCCTCCGAGTCGACCGGGCCGACGAGCGGGTCGCCGTCCGGCGTCGCGGTACAGAGTCCGGCCCATGCCCGGGCGTCGTCGATCCCGCGGTCGACCCGTTCGCCGCGGTCGGATCCCTCGCCCCCGTCGAGGCGGTCCCCGCGGGCGAGGCGCTCGTCGAGGGCGCCGGCGAGGTCCTCGCGGAACCAGTCGTCGGCCTCGCGGCGGTAGTCGTCGGGGTCGGCCGGGACCGGCTCAGTCCCGTCGCCCGCAAGCAGGCCGTCGGGGTGCGGGCGGAGGTACGCGTCCGCGGTGGCGTCGTAGACCATCGGCCCGTCGTAGTCAGTTTGGGTCACGAGCGCCTGGACCCGGTAGGGGACGACCGGGACGGAGACGCCCGCGTCCGCGAGGAGCGACCGAGCGTGTGCCCCGGCGGTGACGACGACGGCATCGAAGGCGCGCGTCTCGGCCGCCGGATCGCCGTCGGCTCCGTCGTCACCGACTCGGATATGTCGTTTCGCGCCGGGCCGCGGCCCGAGCGCGACGGCGGTGTTCGTCTCGATCGCGACCCCCTCGCGACCGGCCCGGTCGCCGAGCGCGCGGACGTAGCTCGACGGGTCGGTCCAGCCGGCCCCCTCGGCGACCGCCGCGACGGTGAGGTCGTCGGTGCGGAGCGGCGGGAACCGTTCGCCGAGCGCGTCGGGGTCGACGAGCGAGACGTCGCGGCCGTGGCCGCGCATGCGATCGACCATCCCGGGAACGGCGTCGGCGTCGGGGTCGCCCTCGCGCACGGCGATCACGTACGGGCAGGGCGAAAACGAGAAGCCGGGCAGCGACCGGTCGAGTACTCGGAAGCGCTCGATCGACCGGGCGCCGACCGCGGCGTCGACGTCCTCGGCGTAGGCGTCGTAGAGGAGGCCAGCCGCGCGCCCGGAGCTCTCGGCCGCGAGCTCCCCGCGCTCGTAGAGGGTCACGTCGGCGCCGCGCGCCGCGAGGTCGTGCGCGGTCGTGACACCGACCGCGCCGCCGCCGACGACGGCGACCGTCGGCGCTACCTCGTCTGGGTCGGTCATGCGTCAGGACACGCGAACGACGAGGAAAAGCCACCGGGACGGCGAGAGGACAGATCGACTGCGGCGGCGCGTGCCTGCGAGCGGCCGGAGCGAAGCGGCGGCCGCGAGGGGCACGCGCGAGGGAGCGGTGAGCGCTCGGAGAGCGCGAACCGCGAGGCTGGGGAGGGGTGAGGCTGCGATGCGGTTGCGGTGCGGTTGCGGTAGGTGGGACTCGAAGTGGCAGTCGCGAGGCGAACGCGGGCGACGTAAGCACCGCAACGAGAGAGCGAACGGAGTGAGCGACCGAGCGAGGAGCGCAGCGGGCGTGCGTTCGCCTCGCGGCTGGGGCTTCGGAGGAGTTCGCCGTCGATCCACCGCCTCTCGGTCGTGAATGGGAAGATCGTGATATGAATCTACACACCACATACAGCGGGTGACACGCGTGTCCCCGGCCACGTTATAGGCGTCGAAGCCCACGCGTGTAGTATGAACCAGCTCGTGAACGGCGAGTGGCGCACAGACACCTACGAGACGACCGACGAGGAGGGCGCGTTCCAGCGCGGCGAGACGACGTTCCGGAACTGGATCGCGGGCAGCGACGTGCCGGACCACGTCGACGCGGAGCCGGACGAGCGCTTCCAGCCGGAGGCCGGTCGCTATCACCTGTACGTGTCGTACGCGTGCCCGTGGGCGCACCGCACGCTACTCGCGCGGTCGCTGTTGGGGCTCGAAGACGCGATCGGCGTCTCGGTCGTCGACCCGTACCGCGACGAGGACGGCTGGCAGTTCACCCCCGAGAAGGACGGCTGTACGCCCGACCGTCTCCACGACAGCGACTACCTGCGCGAGCTGTACGTCGCGGCCGACCCGGACGCCACGTGTCGGGTGACCGTGCCCGTGCTGTGGGACACCGAGGAGGAGACCGTCGTCAACAACGAGTCGCGGGAGATCCTCCGGATGCTCTCGACCGCGTTCGCGGACCTCGGAAACGACGTTTCGCTGCTCCCCGACGAAGACGACGACGCGACCGTCGCCGAGGTCGACGAGGTGATCACGGACATCTACGAGCCGATCAACAACGGCGTCTACCGCGCGGGCTTCGCCACCTCGCAGGCGGCCTACGACGACGCGATCGACGACCTGTTCGGCGCGCTCGACCGCTACGACGACCGGCTCGTGGACCGGCGCTACCTCGTCGGCGATTCGCTCACCGAGGCGGACATCTGTATGTTCACCACGTTGGTCCGCTTCGATCAGGTGTACCACACCCACTTCATGTGTAACCAGCAGTTCATCCACCAGTACGACAACCTCTGGCCGTACCTGCGCGACCTCTACCAGACGCCGGGCGTCGCCGAAACGGTGAACATGGACCACATCAAGGAGCACTACTACACCACCCACCCCGACGTGACCCCGACGCGCATCATCGCGCGCGGCCCTGACCTCGACTTCGAGGCCGACCACGACCGCGACCGGCTCACGGGCGCGCCGCCGGCGCCGACGGCGGACGACTGAGCGAGAGCGGTTCCGGGCGGCTCCGCCTGTTACCGGATACATCTGGTTCTTTGACCGGGTGAATCCGGCCCCGTTACCAGACGACTCGCCCCGGAGCGACGCCGTCGGTCAACGGGGCGGCCGAGAATGAGGAGACGACGAGAACGAAGGGAGAACCGAGAACGGTCCGCGTGGAGGCCGGGCTACCCTTCCATGCCGCCGAACGACAGGCCGTCTTCGACGGAGCGCTGCGCCGCGAAGTAGACGATCGCGACCGGCAGCGCGAACAGGTTCGCGAACGCCGCGAACCGAGTCCACGGCGTCGAGAACCGGCCCTCGGTCGCGATGTTGTACAGTTCGACCGAGAGCGGGTAGTTCTCCGGGCGCAGCAGGGTCTGCGCGATGATGAACTCGTTCCACCCGGCGAGCCAGACGAAGATGAGCACGACCGCGAGTCCCGGCTTCGTCAGCGGGAGGATCACCTCCCGGATCGTCTCCAAGAAGCTCGCGCCGTCGACCATCGCCGCCTCCTCGTAGGAGACGGGGATGTTGTCCATATACGTCTTCAGCAGCCACGTGTTGAACGGGATCGCGGACGCCGCGTAGAACAACCCGAGGATGAACAGGTTGTTCGTGAGCCCGTAGGAGCTGAACAGCGAGTACAGCGCCACGAGCGTCGCGATCGACAGCCCGGCGCCGATCTGCGTGAACAGCACGTAGCCGTAGAGGATGCGCTTGCGCCCCACGAACTGTCGGCGCGAGAACGCGTACGCCGCCGGGACGATCATGCCGAACCCGGCCGCGAGCGTTACGCTGACGATGTAGAGGCTGTTGAACACCGCGCCCGGACCGGTGTCGGTCCCGGCCCACCGGAAGCTGACCAGCCCGCCGCTCCCGCCGAGGACGAGCTGGGGGTACCCCCAGTCGCCGTCGACGAAGAAGAAGTCGGACTCGAAGATCACCCACCGGTACGCGCCGAGGTTGTACGTCGACGGGTCCGGGAAGATGCCGCTCGTGTTGAACAGCCGCGAGCCCTCCGCGAGCGACGCGGTCGTGATCCAGAACAGCGGGAACAGCAGCACGAGCACCATCGCGAGCCCGAACAACGTCATCAGGACGCTCTTCGTCACGTCCCACGAGCTGCGCTTCCCCGTGCGGACGTCGTAGATCGCGCGCCGGATCATCACGGAGAACCGCTTCGGTGCGGTCGCAAACGCGACCAGCTTCGAGCGGACCAGCGCGACCGCGGAACCGACAAGCGCGACCGCGGACTCGAGGGGGCTCATTCGTCACCCACCCCCTCGGCGAGGCCGCCGTAGCGCACGGCCACGTACATGAACATGCCGACGAACGCGATCCCGACGATCAGGATGGCCGCCGACAGGCCGAACTGGTTGAACGTGATCGCCTCGCGGTAGCCGTACACGATGATCAGCTCGTTCTGTCTCGACGGCCCGCCCTGATTGAACACCCACGGGATCAGGAACTGCTGGAACGAGGTCGCGGCCGTGAGGATCGACGCGAACAGCACCGGTCCCTTGATCGCGGGCAGCGTCACGGTGCGGAACCGCTGGAGCGCCCCCGCGCCGTCGACCATCGCGGCCTCGTGGAGCGACCGGGGCACGTCCTGTAAGGCGCTCACGATGATGATCACCATGAACGGGTACGCCAGCCACACCTCCGTGGTGACGTACGCGAAGAACGCCTCCCAGCGGCCGCTCAGGAAGCCGATCGGCACGTCGAACAGCAGGGCCTGTGGCGCCGACAGCGACGACATGAGCTCGTTGTATCGCCCCAGTATCGTGTTGAACACGCCGTATCGCGCGTCGCTGAACATTCCGCGCCAGACGGTGATCGTGAAGATGCCGGGGAACCCCAGCGGGACGATCACCGCCGCGCGCATGTAGCGCTTCCCGGCGACGCGCACGTGGTTGAGCAGCAGCGCGATCCCCACGGCGAGGAACACCTTGATCACGAGCGAGACGGCGACGAACAGCCACGTCGTCGTCATCGAGGTCCAGAACTGCGAGTCGCCGATCAGCTGGGCGTAGTTCGCCAGCCCGATCAGGTCGGCGCCCCCGCCGATCACGGACCCCGCGAACGTCGCGTCGGTCAGCGAGATGTAGAAGAGGTAGAAGATCGGGTACAGCATGAAACTCGAGAAGAGCAGCACGCCGGGCGCGACGAGGAGCAGCCCCCAGTCGCGACTGGAGAACGGCAGCGCCGATCGGAGACGCGCCAGCCCGCTCACGCCGGTTCCAGGTTGCGAAGAGGCCATCGCTCCGAGGGGTGCCTACAGCGCCTCCCGGATCTCGGAGGCGGCCTGGTCGAGCGCGGCGTCGCTGTCCTGCTCGTCGTTGAAGACGCGCTCTAACGCCTCCGTCACGGGCGTCCAGACGCTGTCCATGTCCGGGTGCGTCGGGATGGGGACGCCGTGGTCGACCTGCTGGGCGAACGCCTGGACCTCGCTGGAGAGGTCGTCGTTGCCCACGACGTCGGCCAGCACGGGGATGTACCCCTGCTCTTCGGCGTTGGTCTGGATGATATCCTCGTTCGTGGTGTACCACTCGGCGAGTCCGGTCGCCGCGTCGACCGTGGACTGGTCGGCGTCGGCAAGCATCGAGCTGAAGTAGAACAGCTGGATGCCCGAGTACGAGCGCGGGTGGTTCCCGTCGACGGTCGGCAGCGTCGTAACGCCGAGGTTCTCGACCTCGCCGCTGAGGTTGCCGAGCTCCCACGGTCCGTTGATCGCGAACGGCGCGAGTCCGTCGGCGAACGCGACGATCTGCGACTCGTAGCCGGGGTCGGCCGGCACGTAGTCGGACAGCGTTTCGAGGGCGTCCATGCCCCGCTTACACGCGTCGCTGTCGACGCCGACTTCGAGGTTCCCCTCGTCGAAGATGTTCCCGCCGTACGCCTGGATGAACCCGCTGACGAAGTAGGGGTTCGTCACGGGGTACGAGAGGCCGTACTCCCCGTTCTCCGGGTCGTGGTACTCCTCCATGATCGAGACCATCTCCTCCATGGTCTCCGGCGGCTCGTCGACCATGTCCTCGTTGTAGAACAGCGCGACGGTCTCGGAGGCGAACGGGAGCCCGTAGAGGCCGTCGTTGAACTGCGCCGCCTCCCGCGCCGCCTGCGTGTAGCTGTCGAGCGAGACGTCGACGTCGTCGCTCGCGTCGTAGAGGAACGGGGGGTCCTCGCGGACCGCGAACCGGCCGACCCAGTCGTGAGCCCAGATCCACGAGTCGGGACCGTCGCCGGCCGGGATCGCGGTTTCGAGCTGCTGGTCGAGCTCGCCGCCGGGCGCCTCCTTGTTGATGGTGTTGCCCGTATCCGACTCGTACTGGTCGATGTAGTCGGTCAGCGCCTCGTCCTCCGCGTCGGCCAGGTCGGCCCACAGCCGCGCGGAGCCGGTGGTGCCGCCGTCGGAGCCGTCGCTGCCGTCCGATCCGTCCCCGCCGTCGGAGCCGTCCCCGCCGTCGCCGCCGGTGCTGATACAGCCCGCGAGCGCCGCGAGCGCAGTCGATCCCCCCACCGCCTTGAGCAGCGTTCTACGTTTCTCGTTCATGTGACTAGAACAAATGATGAATTATATTTTCATACATTTAGTGTTTGGGGTACGTCCCGATCGATCCGGATCGATCTGCGTCGAGTTCAGGACTCGACGATCGACTGGACCGACGCGAAAAGCCGATATTTGAGAAGAGATCCTTCACCATATATCAAGAAAACAGCAAAGAACTCATATGCCAGCGGACCCGCCATCAGGGAAATGGCACGCGTCACGCTCGATACGCTCCGAAAGGAGTTCGACCGGGGAACCATCGTCGCCGTCGACGACCTCGATCTGGAGATCGACGACGGGGAGTTCGTGACCGTTGTCGGACCGTCGGGCTGTGGGAAGACCACCACACTGCGAATGGTGGCGGGCCTCGAAGAGCCGACGTCCGGAACCGTCCACTTCGACGACGAAGACGTGACCGACATCCACGCGAAGGAGCGCCCGGTCGCGATGGTGTTCCAGAACTACGCGCTGTACCCCCACAAGACGGTCCGCGAGAACATGGCGTTCGGGCTCAAGATGAGCACGGAGATGACCACGGAAGAGCGCCACGAGCGCGTCCGCGAGATGGCGGAGATGATGGGCATCGAGGACCTCCTCGACGACAAGCCCGACGAGCTCTCGGGCGGGCAGAAGCAGCGCGTCGCGCTCGGCCGCGCCATCGCGCGCGAGCCCGAGGTGTTCCTTTTCGACGAGCCGCTCTCGAACCTCGACGCGAAGCTCCGCACGGAAATGCGCGCGGAGATCCAGAAGCTCCAGAAGGAGTTCGGCGTCACCGCGATGTACGTCACTCATGACCAGGAGGAGGCGATGACGATGGGCGACCGGCTCGCCATCCTGAACGACGGCGAACTCCAGCAGGTCGGCGAGCCCACCGAGGTGTACCAGAACCCGGTCAACGAGTTCGTCGCCGGCTTCATCGGCTCGCCGTCGATGAACTTCGTCGACGTCGACGTGGAGACGGACGGCGCCGGCGCGACGATCCGGAACGAGGAGGCGGGGCTGGACCTCGATCTTTCTGCGGAGTACGTCCGGGGCCACGACCTTCGGAACGGCCGGTACACGCTGGGCATCCGCCCGGAGAACATCGTCTTGGACGAGTCACCGAGCGGCGACGAGAACCTGCGCTCGACCGTCGAGGTCGTCGAGCCGATCGGCTCCGACAACTACGTCCACCTCACCGTGACCGAGGACTTCCTCGCCCGCTCGCCCGCCGACGTGAAGCCGGAGGCCGGCGACGAGGTCGGTGTCTCCTTCGCGGAGGAACACATCCACCTGTTCGACCCCGAGACCGGCGAGGATGTGTTCCTCACCGACGAGGAGATCGCGGCCGCGGTCGCTTGAATAAGGTCGATTTTCGGAGACAGTCCGGACCTGTGAACCGTTCGTTCGTACTTTCCCTGCGCGCTGTGATTTGAGGCCAGTGGAACCCCGACAGACACCGGTAAAGCCCCAGTCGCGTGGCGGGCGCACGCTCGCTGCGCTTCTCAGTCGGTCGCGCTGCTCGCTCCTTGCGGTGCTTGCGTCGCGCGCCTTCGCCCTCGCGACTGACCCTTTGACTCACCCCGCACCGCAACCGCACCTCACCCCTCCCCAACCTCGTCGCTGGCACCCTCCGCTTCGCTCCGGGAGCCGGCGACTCCCTCGCGCGTGCCGTCTCGCGGCCGCCGAGGGCGGCCGCTCGCAGGCACGCGCCGCCGCAGTTCATGTATACACAGCGGTACCACGCGAGCGCCTCCCCTCACGCCGTCACCGCCGACAACGGCTTGAAGTGCGCGCTCGTCCGACGGAGCGTACGAATGGAGCCGCCAGACATCGAGCGATTGGACGAGCGGACCGTCCAGCGGATCGCGGCGGGCGAGGTCGTCGAGCGGCCCGCGAGCGTCGTGAAGGAGCTGGTCGAGAACAGCCTCGACGCGGGCGCGAGCCGCGTCGCCGTCTCGGTCGAGGCGGGCGGGACGGAGGGGATCCGCGTCCGCGACGACGGCGTCGGAATCCCCGAGGACCAACTGGAGGCGGCCGTCGCGGAGCACGCCACCTCGAAGATCGGCGACATCGAGGACCTCGACCGCGGCGTCGCCACGCTCGGCTTCCGCGGCGAGGCGCTGTACACGGTCGGCGCGGTCTCGCGGCTCACCGTCCGTTCGCGCCCCCCGGAGGCCGAGGCCGGCGCGGAGATCACCGTCGCGGGCGGCGACGTGGGCGAGGCCCGCCCGGCGGGCTGTCCCGCGGGAACAACCGTCGAGGTCGACGACCTGTTTTATAACACTCCCGCGCGCGAGAAGTTCCTCAAGCGGACCGCGACCGAGTTCGATCACGTCAACACCGTGGTGACCGGGTACGCGCTGGCGAACCCCGACGTGGCAGTGTCGCTCGAACACGACGGCCGCGAGACGTTCGCGACCGAGGGGAACGGCGACCTCCGCTCGGCCGTCCTCGCCGTCTACGGCCGCGAGGTCGCCGAGTCGATGATCGACGTGGAATGGACGCCGGAGGGAACCGACGCGGGCGACGACTCCGCCGACGCACCGGTCCGGCGGGTGACGGGGCTCGTCTCGCACCCGGAGACGACGCGCTCGACACGCGACTACCTTTCGACGTACGTCAACGGGCGGTACGTCACCGCGAGCACGCTGCGCGAGGCGACGTTGGAGGCGTACGGCGGTCAGTTGGCCCCCGACCGCTACCCGTTCGCGGTCCTCTTCGTCGAGGTCCCGGCCGGCGACGTGGACGTGAACGTCCACCCCCGCAAGCTGGAGGTCCGCTTCGACGAGGAGCCTGCGGTCCGGGAAGCGGTCGAGGCGGCCGTCGAGGGAGCGCTGCTCGACCACGGCCTGATCCGGTCGACGGCGCCCCGGGGCCAGTCGGCGCCCGACGAGACGGCGGTCGCCCCCGAGACGCCCGACACCGAGGCCGTGGGCGGCGCGGACACCGACCACGAGCGCGCCGCCCGCGAGGGGCGCGAGTCCGCGGCAGTCTCCGACTCCGGGACGCCAGGCGACCCCGGAACGTCGGCGAACACTGAAGATCCCGGCCGAACCCCGGACTCGGTGACCGACGCCGACCCGGGTCAGGGCGACGACGACCCCGCGACGCTGACCGAACTGGACCCGTCCGACGACGCGGCGTGGGCCGTCGACGACCTCGGCGAGGGGGAGAGGACCCGGGCCGAACCAACGGCAGAGCCCGCGGGCGAGCCCCGGGACGGCGACGCGAATCACAACGCGAGCGGCGACGATCGACCCAGTCCACAGAGCCGGCAGAGCGACGGCGCGGAGTGCGAGCCGAGCCGAGGCGAAGCGGCAACCAGCGACGAGACGGCAGTCGGCGACCAAACGAAAGTCGGGGACGGAACGACGGTCGGCGACGGAACGACGGTCGGCGACGGAACGACGGTCGGCGACGGAACGACGGTCGGAGACGAAACGACGGCTGGCGACGAGACAGCGAATGGCAGCGGAGCGGCGGGGGGCGACCGGAGGGGAGCCCGGGCGGACGCGGCTCGGTCGGTACCCCGAACACGGGCACGGACCCGGCAGCGGACGCTGGACGGCGAGGCGACCGAGGCCGAGCGCGAGTTCGACTCGCTGCCTCCGCTGCGGGTGCTCGGTCAGCTTCATGAGACGTACGTCGTCGCCGAGGCGCCGGACGGGCTCGTGCTGATCGACCAGCACGCGGCCGACGAGCGCGTGAACTACGAGCGGCTGAAGGCGACCGTCGCGGACGGCGCGGAGGCGCAGGCCCTCGCGGAGCCGGTCCGCGTCGGGTTGACCGCCCGCGAGGCGGCGCTGTTCGAGGAGTTCGTCGACGAACTCACCGAGATCGGATTCCGTGCGGAGCGCGCCGACGAGCGCGAGGTCGCGGTGACGGCGGTCCCGGCCGTCTTCGACGCCGCGCTCGACCCGGACCTCCTGCGAGACGCCCTGTCCGCGCTGGTCGACGACGCTGCCGAGGGCGACGAACCGGTCGTCGACGCCGTCGACGAGCTGCTCGCCGACCTCGCCTGTTACCCCTCGGTGACGGGGAACACCTCACTGACCGAGGGCCGGGTCGTCGACCTCCTCGACCGGCTCGACGCCTGCGACAACCCCTACGCCTGCCCGCACGGGCGTCCGGTCGTGATCCGGATCGACCGCGAGGAGATCGGGTCCCGGTTCGAACGCGACTACCCGGGACACGGCGGCCGGCGCGCGGAGTGAGCCCGGCGGCGCGAGGACCTGGATCGAGGCTCGGCGAGGCGCCCGGATATCAGAACTGATAGTATCGGGGCGCCGTTTAACACGTCGGTTTCCCTGATGGATCACATGCCGATCGCATCGGTGAAAGACAGCTACGGGGTGAAACTTGGCGTCGGATACGTGGCGACGGGGGCGTTCATCGTCGCCGTCGGGCTGGCCACCGACGACGCGAACGCGACGGTCGTCGCGGCCGTCGCCGGTCTCCTGACGCTCGGGTCGATCAACGCGGCCGAGACGATCGCCAGCGTCACCGAGATCGGCGCGCAGACGCGGCGCGTCGCCAACGGGGACATCGACAGGGAAGTACAGTCCACCCGGACCGACGAGTTCGGGGAGCTCGCGGGATCCATCGAGCAGATGCGGGTCTCGCTGAAGGACCGACTGACGGAGATGGAACGGACACAAGACGAACTGGAGAGCGCGCGGGCGGAAGCGACCGAGATGGCCGACCGCTACCGGCGGACGGCCGACCGGTACGCCGAGGTGATGGAGGAGGCGGCGACCGGCGACCTCACGCGGCGCGTCGACGTCGACGAGAGCGACGAGAGCCTCGCGACCGTGGGCGAGTCGTTCAACCGGATGATGGACGACCTCCAGGGGACGGTGGAGACGGTCCGCGAGATGGCCGACCGGATCGAGGCCGACGCCGGCGAGATGGCGGAGATGAGCAACGAGGTCGAGCGGCGCGTCGCCGGCGCGACCGAGAGCGCGACGACGATCCGGGGACAGGCGGGCGACCAGCGCGCGGAGCTCGAGTCCATCGCGACCGACATCGAGACCATCAGCGCGTCCGCCGAGGAGATCGCGGCGACCGTCGACGACCTGTCGGACCGGAGCGAGGCGGTCGCGGCGACGAGCGACGACGCCCGCAGCTCCTCCCAGAGCGCGCTGGCCGAGATGGCCGAGGTCGAGGAGGAGGCGGAGCAGGCCGTCGACCGGGTCGAACAGCTTCAGGACGGGATGGACGAGATCACCGAGATCGTCGACATCATCGGCGAGATAGCGGAACAGACCAACATGCTCGCGCTCAACGCCTCGATCGAGGCGGCCCGGGCGGACGGCTCCGGCGACGGCTTCAGCGTCGTCGCCGAGGAGGTGAAGGAGCTCGCCGAGGAGACGCAGTCGCGCGCGAACGAGATTGATACGATGATAGACGACATCGCCGACCAGACCGAGGAAGTGACGGTGTCGATCCGGTCGACACAGGAGCGCGTCCAGACCGGGACCGACACCGTCGAGTCGACGCTCTCCGACATCGAGACGATCGCCGACTCCGTCGACGAGATCAGCGGCTCGCTCGGGGAGATCCGTCGGACGACCGCCGACCAGGCCGACACGGTACAGGACACGGCCGGCTCCGTCGACGAGATCACGGAGCTCAGTACCGAGACCGCGGAGACGGCGGAGCAGACGGCGACGGAGATACAGGAGGGCCAGTCGGTCGTCGAGGACGTGTCCGACTCCCTGCGCGAGTTCCAGACCGACGCCGTGACGACGCTCCAAGACCGGGTCGCGGCGTTCACCGTCGATGAGACGTCCGGCGCCGACGGGCCGGCCACCGGGGGCGGAACGGCGCGCTCGCGAGCGACGACCGACGGAGGTGCGCGATGACGGGCGCGGTCAGCGCCGCGTACTGGATCGCGGCGGTCGCCTTCCTCGTCGGCCTCGGGATCACCGCGGCGCTGTACGCGAAGCTCGGCGAGTCGGAGGACCGCGGTCGCCTGGCCGCGCTGGCGGTGATACCCGGCTTCGCCGGGCTCGCGTATGCCGGAATGGCGCTCGGTATCGGAACCGTGACCGTCAACGGGGCCGAGCTGGTCGGCCTCCGCTACGTCGACTGGATCGTCACCACCCCGCTCCTGGTCGGGTTCATCGGCTACGTCGCCGGCGCGTCCCGCCGCGCGATCGCGGGCGTGATGCTCGCCGACGCGCTGATGATCGCGTTCGGCGCCGGGGCGGTCGTGACGGGCGGGACGCTCAAGTGGGTGCTGTTCGGCGTCTCCTCGATTTTCCACGTCACGCTGTTCGCGTATCTGTACGTGGTGTTCCCGCGGGCCGTTCCCGACGACCCGATGCAGCGGGGGCTGTTCAGCCTGCTGAAGAACCACGTCGGCCTGCTGTGGCTGGCGTACCCGTTCGTCTGGCTGATGGGTCCGGCGGGGATCGGCTTCACCACGGGGGTGGGCGCCGCGCTGACGTACGCCTTCCTCGACGTGTTGGCGAAGGTCCCGTACGTCTACTTCTTCTACGCCCGCCGACAGGCGTTCACCGACGTGGTGTCGGCCGCGACCGCTGACCGCGAGGACGCGACCGACGCGGTCGGCGACGGCGCGCCGACCGCGGCGGACTGAACCGGGCTCGCAGATCCTCGCCGGGGGCGGGTGAGACGGCGGGGCGCGACCTCGACGGCGGCCGACGGTGTCGGGACGGACGGACCCCACCGCGGCCGCGGAGAGGTACGTTTTAGGCGACCGCGGTGGACCCACCGACATGGAACGCGTAGCGATCGTCGGCACGTCGATGACGCGGTTCGGGCAGCGCGACGCTTGGCTCCGGGAGCTGCTGGCGGAGGCGGGCGCGGCCGCGCTCGACGACGCCGGCGTCGACGGCGGCGACCTCGATCACCTGTACGTCTCGAACATGGCCAGCGGCGAGTTCGAGGGGCAGACCGGCGTCCCGAACGCGCTCGCCCACGACCTCGCCGCCCAGCCGGCGTACACGGCGCGGATCGACCAGACCTCCTCCTCAGGCGGGGCAGGGGTGTACGCGGCGTGGCAGTCGGTCGCCTCGGGCGCGAGCGAGCTCACGATGCTGGTCGGCGGCGAGAAGATGACCCACCGGACGACCGCGGAGGCGACGGACGTGATCGCGTCGCTCACGCATCCGGTGGAGTACAAGCAGGGCGTCACGCTCCCCTCGTTCGCGGGCCTCACGGCGCGGCTCTACCTCGACGAGTACGACGCGCCCCGCGAGAGCCTCGGGAAGGTCGCGGTGAAAAACCACCGGAACGGCGTGGACAACCCTCACGCGCAGTTCCGGAAGGAGGTCGACCTCGACACGGTCCTCGACTCGCCGATCGTCGCGGACCCGCTCCGACTGTACGACTTCTGTCCGATCACGGACGGCTCGGCGGCGCTCGTGTTCTGTCCCGAGTCGGTGGCCGAGGAGTACGCGCCCGACGGCAACTACGCCGTGGTCTCGGGCATCGGCGGGGCGACGGACACCCACGTCGTCCACGAGCGCGCGGACCCGACGACGATGGGCGGCGTCGTCGACTCCTCCGAGGTCGCCTACGAGATGGCCGGGATCGGCCCGGACGACGTCGACGTGGCCGAGCTCCACGACATGTTCACCATACTGGAGTTCCTCCAGAGCGAGGACCTCGGCTTCTTCGAGAAGGGAGAGGGGTGGAAGGCGGTCGACGAGGGCGTCACCGACCGCGACGGCGACCTCCCGATCAACACGTCGGGAGGGCTCAAGTCCAAGGGCCACCCGCTCGGGGCCAGCGGCGTCGCGCAGGTGTACGAGATAGTTAAGCAGGTCACGGGCGACGCCGGACCGCGGCAGGTCGAGGCCGACACGGGGCTCGCCTGTAACGTCGGCGGGTTCGGGAACTGCGTGACCACCACGATCTTGGAGGGAAGCCAATGAGCGACCACGAGACGACCGACACCGACGCGGACGGGCAGGGGGACAGCGCCGAACCGACCTTCGAGGCCGCCGAGTACGCCGACGGCACGGTCACGTACCCGCCCCACACCGTGGGCCCGAACGGCGCCGAGCGCGTCGGGACGGTCGACCTCCGCGAGTACGAGGCGCGCGTGGTGACGTGGACGACCTCGACCGCGACGCCCCCGGGCGTCCGCGAGCCGAACACCCTCGCAATCGTCGAGTTCGAGATGGGCGACGACTACGACGGGCCGCCGGTCCGCGCGCTCGGACAGATAGCCGAGCGCGACGAGGCAGGCGGCGTCACAGGCGACGACGGGGACAATAGTGACAACGGCGGCGACCAGTTCAGCGTCGATATCGGCGACCGGATCGAGCCGGTGTACGCCGACGAACTCCGCGAGCCGGGCGCCGGCATCCGCGAGCCCGAGAGCCAAGAGTGGGACGGCTTCCGGTTCCGCCCGGTGGAGTAACCGGACGCGAATCTCACACGCGGAACCGCGCCGCGTCGGAGTCGGCGAGCGGGCCGAGCCGCGCCTCGTGGACCCCGCCGAGCGTGTACACGTCGGGGCGGTATCGGATCCGCTTGGTCACCCCGTGTTCCTCCCTGAGCCGGCGTCGAACCCGGTCGACGTCCGTTCGATCGAAGTAGTTCGGCGTGAACACGAGCACCGCGTGGTCGGACTCGCCGAACGCCTCGCACCCGGCGGCGGTCGCGACCTTCGCGTCCCAGAACCGCTCGGCCGCGACGTCGTCGACCACCGCCTCCCAGAGGTCGTCGACCGCCTCCGCCGGACGCTCGACGAGCCACTTCCCGCTCAGGTACGTCGTCTCCAGCGCGAGGCGGTCGGCGTCGCGGACGGTCTCGGGGCCGGCCGGTAGCGACTCTTTTCCGGCGTCGATCCCCGGTGCGTCCGCCTCGGTCGTCGCGGCCGGCCGCACCACGTCGTGCGCCGGGAAGTAGCCGTCGCGGGCCTGGCGGGGGAACCCCGTCACGTGTTTGACCCGGAGCCAGTGCCACCCGGCCTCGTCGATCGCGGTGGGCGAGCGGTCGGTGACCATGGGGCCAGTTCCGCGTCGCGGGACAAAACGGTCTCGCCGGCGGAGCGGGGCGGAACGGTCGCTCCGCGGTCGGTCCGCGGCGTTCAGATGTCCCGGTAGTCCCCGAGCCGCGCCCCGTCGAGCAGGTAGGCGTCCGCGGCGGGGAGCGCCGCGGGAAGGTACGGCGCGAGGAACGACTGCCCCTCGACGTTGACCCACGTCCCGCCGGAGCGCTCGTTGAACGCGGGGAAGACGACGAGCTCCGGCGGATCGGCCGGCGGGCCGGGAGCATCACCAGACTCGGTGAACGCCGCGGGGTCGAGGGTCCCACGGAGCCACGCGCGCTCGACGCGCGACCCGCCGACCGAGTCCTCTAGTCGGACCTGCGGGTGCTCGTGGCCGGTACAGATCACGTCGGCGTCGCGGAGCGCGGGGTCGGGCCACGTGTGGCCGTGACAGACCGCGACACCGGAGGCCGACCCGCGACCGAGCCGCCCGCCCTCGGGGCCGATCACGTCGAGGTCGGCCGCGAACGCCTCCGCGACGCCCGCGTCGTGGTTCCCCTCGACGAGCGTCATCGGGACGCGGTCGGTGACGGCGCGGATCAGGACCTCCAGCTCCTCCCGTTCGTCGCCGTCAGGTGCGCCGATCCGGTGCGCGAGGTCGCCGAGGACGACGAGCCGGTCAGCGTCGGTCTCGGCGACGAGGTCGCAGAGCCGCTCGCGGCGCTCGTCGGCCCGGGAGTCGAGTTCGACGCCGCGCTCGTAGCGCAGTCCGACCTCGATGCCCGCGTGGACATCGGCGACGAGCAGCGCGCGCTCCGCGCCGAGGTCGGCCACCGCCGCCGGCTCGCCGACGACCGGCTCAACCCGCGCCATCAGATCGGCTTGAGCAGCCCGTCGCCCGGCTCGTAACACTGCCCGCTCATTAACGCGTCCTGAATCGCGTCCTCGACCGCGCCCGGTTCGACCCCGTGGTCGTCCGCGACGCGCTCGACGACCGCCTCGCGGGGCGCCCCGTCGCCGTCGTCGAGGTCGTCCATCGCCGCGACCGCCGCGGCTTCGAGGTCGATGTCGTCAGCTGCGTCTCCGTCGGTCTCGGCCTCATCTCCGTCGTCCGTCGCGGCGGCGGTGTCGGGCTCCGGGCTCTCTGCGGCGGCCGAATCGTCCGCGGCCGCCGCGGAGTCCTCGTCGGGCTCTTCGACGATCTCTTCGGGGTCGGGCACGTCGATGTCGGCCTCGCCCGGCTCGTCGACCTCGGTCCCGGTCGCGAAGTCGGTGCCGAACTCGGACTCGATCTCCTCGCGCTCCTCGTCGTCGAGCTGGTACATGTCGTCCCCGTCGGCGTCCGGGTCGGGGGAGGGGCTCGCGCCCTCGTCGCCCCCGGCGCCGAGGTCTCCGATGTCGTCATCGCCGCCCGCGTCGAGGTCTCCGATGTCGTCTCCGTCGTCACCGGCGTCGAAGTCGCCGAGGCCGCCGTCGTCGGCCGCGGCACCTTCGTCGGTCGTGACGCTATCGTCGGTCGGGGTACTCTCGTCCGTCGGCTCGGTGGAGTCGCCCGCATCGCCGAGCGATCCGGAGTCGGCGGTCGCGGTCGCCTCCGGTTCGGCCGTCTCGCTTTCCGAGGATTCCGCGGATCCGGCGCCCTCCATCTCGGCCGCGTCGTCGAGCAGCGACTCGGCCTCGGCGGTCGATCCGGCGGCGGCGGTCGACGAGTCGGTATCCGCGGTCGACGTGGTAGCCTCGGCGGTCGGTTCGGCCTCGCCTGTCGATCCGGAGTCGGCGACCGACCCCGAGTCCGCGGTCGGTTCGGCCTCGCTCTCACCGGTGGCGGGTTCCGGGTCGGAGCCGACGTCCGCGGCCGCGGTCGCGTCGGCCTCGGGCGTCGCCGCCGGCTCCGCGATCGTCACGTCGGTGTCGGGGAGCGGACCGATCGCGGTCGCGTCCCCCTCGTCGGGGGCGACGTCGATCGACCGGACCTCGTCGCGGTCGCCCGCGATCAGCTCGAGCGCGTCGACCGCGAGCCGGCGGACCGCCTCTGCGTACGCCGCGGTCGTGCCGTAGTGGTCGAGCGCCTTCGGGATCCCGGCGGCGAGCGGAGCCGGGGCGCCGCCCGCCTCCAGCGCCGCGCGGAGCTCGTCGCCGCGCAGGTCGGAATCGAGGGCCTGCTCGAACGCCGCGAGGCGGTCGAGCGTCGCCTCGGCGGCGGAGACCACCCAGCGGTCGCGGGTGTCGGCGTCGACCTCGTTGAGGCTCTCCGGGCGGACGGAGGTGAAGACGCGGTCGGAGTCCTCGGGCTCGAAGGTGCGCGCCTTGCCGGTGAGCGCGACGAACGCCGGCGGGTCGGCGCGCTCCAAGAAGGTCTGCGCCTCCGGCTGGTACTGCCCGGCGTAGGTGACGAACGCGCCCGACGGGTCGACGACGCGACCGCGCCGCGTCTCGTCGTTCACGCGCTCGACCTCGGTGAGCACGCCGGCGGTGAACAGGCGGTTCACCCGCGCGCCGGTCGGGGTGACGACGTAGTTGGGGGCGCGCTCCTCGTCGCTCTCGGAGTACGACAGCGAGGCGTCGTCGAACTCGGCGGCGAACACCCGGTAGGCGACCTCACGCGTGCCCGGCCCGTCGTCGCTCATTCGCCCACCTCCGCGAGCGCGGCGCGGGCGTGGGCGGCCGGGTCGTCAGCGGCGATCTCGAACTCGGCCGCGTCGAGGGTCGCGCCGTAGTCGTCGACCGAGAGGTTCCCGCGGACGCGGTAGGCGCGCCCGACGAGGGAGTCGGCGATGTCGTCCGCGACGACCTCCTTGTCCATCGCGTCCTTCGCGGCGGCGAGGGCGTCGTCGAGCCCGCCGCCGTACACCTCGGCGGTGAGCTCGTCGTCCAGGACGACGGTCACGGTGTCGGTGCCGTCGTCGAGGATGGCCTTCACCCGTAGGTCGTCCTCGCCGTCCACGTCCCCGTGGCTCCGGCACTGGCCGTTCTGGACGACGCGGCCGCACTCGGGGCAGCGCTCGATGAGCCCGGAGCCGTCGCGGACCTCCAGCACGTTCCCGACGACCTCGACGTCGAACATTCCGCCGGAGCCGACGGCGTCCGCGACAGACAGCCGCGGGGCGTCCTCCGCGACCTCGACGGGGTCGGGGAGCGGCGTCACCGTCGAGAACTCGGTGAGGTTGATCGAGGGGACGCCGCGGAACTCCCGGACGTACACGTCCTCTATCCGGAGGTCGGCGCCGACCTCGATCTCGGAGCGCGGCTGCCAGTCGGTGAAGGGGAGCTTCGCCGTCTCGTCGCCGACGACCCCTTCGAGGATCTCGGTCTCGCCGTCGCGCCCGGAGATGGTCTTCTCGTCGACCTCCAGCACGCGGACCTCCACGTTGCGGCCGCGGTCGCCGGCCGCGATGTCGACGAGGCTGCGGTCGCCGCCCACCTCGCGGTCGACCGAGACCTCCTCGTCGGCGATGGCGACCGTCGTCGAGTCGTTGAGGTTCAGCTCCGGCGCCCCCTCCCACTCGCGGACGCCGGCGTTGCCGATCGTCAGCGAGTCGCCCGGCTCGAAGCCGAAGTCCTGCCACGCGGTGTAGGAGATGACGCCGGTCTCGTCGGCGATTTCGCCCTCCCGGATCGTGAGGTCGTCCCCCTGATACCGGATCGTGCGCGTCCCCTGCGTCAACACGCGAACCGTCACCGTCACGCCGTCGTGGTCGGTGGTGATCTCGCCCACGTCGACGGCGTCGGGCGTCGGCGTCGAGCCGCCGCCCCCGCCGCCGTGCTTCCGGCGGACGCTCTGTTTCGCCTCGTCGATGGGGACGCTGTACTCCAGTAAGTTCTGTAGGTCGGCTTTGACCTCCTCTTTGTCGACGCCGAGGTCGGAGGCGAGCTCCTCGGCATGGCTGTTGACGTCCATCGAAGCGAGGTTCGGCGCGGCCGCACAAAAGGATTCACCACCGGTGAGCGCCGGCGACGGACCGGCCCGCGGCGCCGTCGGGGACGGCCGGTAGGGCTAAACCGTCCCCGGTCGCAACGTGGGGCATGGACGAAATCGACATCGACGCGCGCGTCACCGACGACCGCACGGTGATCGACGTGGCCGGCACGCGAGACGTCGCGGTCGTCGTGCGGTCGGAGGGCGGCGAGCGGATCTACCTTCCCCCCGAGGGGTTCGACGACCCGGTCGGGGGGTCGCCGTACACCTCGCCGTATCAGGGCGCCGGGGCGGGCGGGGACGAGAGCCCGTACGGCGGGGCGACCGGCAGCACGCGCGGGGTCATGGAGACCGCGGACGGCTTCCGGGTCACGCACCCGGAACCGGTGACCGAGTTCGACGTGTTCCGGGGCGACGAGGACTGAGCGGGGCGTCTCAGGGAGAAGGGGTTCGAACGGATTACGCGACGTCTTCGTACACGGCGAGCGTGTCCTCCGCCACGTCCAGCCACTCGCGGCGCCCGTACTCCGGCGGCTCCTCGCGGTCGAGCGCCTCGATGAGCCCGTCGACGATCGACTCCGAGTCCGTCTCGACCTCGACGAGGCAGCCGTCGGGGAGCACCTCCGCGACGCCGGACGGCGTCGCGACGACCTGCGTGCCCGCCTCCAGCGCCTCCGTGATCGTGATCCCGAACGGCTCGGCGTACGAGGGCGAGACGAACGCGTCCGAGGCGGCGTAGTAGTCGCCGAGCTCTGCCTCGGGGACGTAGCCGACAAACTCGACCCGGTCCTCGATGCCGAGCAGCTCGGCGAACCGCTTCAGCTGCTCGGTCTGGTGGCCCGACCCGCCGACGACGAGCGTCACGTCGCGGCCGCGGAGCTTCTTGGTCGCGTACAGGAGGTGCGAGATCCCTTTCTGGTCGGTGTGGCGGCCGACGAAGAACAGCATCTCGCCGTCGATACCGAGGTCCTCGCGGACGTCCTTCCCAGAGAACTGCGGCGTCGAGAAGCCGTTGTACACGACCCGCGAGTCCGCGTCGTACAGCTCTCGGATGTCCTCGCGGACGATCTCGCTGACCGCGATGTTGGTGTCCGCGGCGTTCGCGAGCCGGCGCTCCGTCTCGACCTCGCGGCTCGGCGGGTCGATGTTGCGGTCGCTCGCCAGCGAGTGGAACGAGGAGACCCACGTCGCGTCGGACTCGCGGGCGGCGGCGCGACCGGGCCCGTACCCGAACCAGTCGTGGGTGTGGATCACGTCGTAGTCGGGCGCGAGTTCGGCGAGGCGGTCGGAGAGCTCCCCGACGCGCGCCGCGACGTCGCCCTCGCCGGTCTCGACGGGTTCGAGTCCCGGCTCGTCGTCGGGCGCGAACTCCGCCGGCAACACCAGCGCGGCGTCGACACCGAGTTCGTCGCGGAGCCCGGTGAACAGTTCTCCCACGTGGACGTCGAGCCCGCCGGTGATGTTCGGCGGGTACCCCCACCCCAGCATGAGTACGCTCGGCGGCATACACCCCCGTTTCGGGAGTCGGCACTTAGGTATGCCCCTCGCAGCGCGCAGGGGACCGGAAAACGGAGAGCGGAAAGAGGTCCGTCCGCGGTCAGACCGCGCGGTCAGGCCGCGCGAACCGCGTCGCGCAGGGCGTCCGTGCGCTCGGTGATCGACTCGGCGGCGTCCCCGAGCACGTCGAGCGGGTCGCCCTCCTCGGCCTTGACGGTGAGGACGGGTTCGGTCTGGCCCCCGGACTGCTCGGGATTCATGTCGTAGGTCGCGGCCGCGACGTCGTCCGACTCCAGCAGGGCGCCCTTCAGCACGTTCATGAACGTGTGATCCTCGCCCGCGATCTCGATGTGGAGTTCCGTGTCGGTCTTCTCGATGACCCGCAGTTCCATACCCGAGAGGTCGAGCGAGCGGCGTTTCAAGCTTTCGTCTCCCGGATATCGCCGGATGCGGACGGGTCGCACGCGGCCGGAAAACACTTCTCTCGCCGACCGAGTTACCGGGTATGTCCGGCGATCGACCCGCGATCCGACGGCTGCCGTCCGACGAGGAGGCCCTCCGCCGCTACGCGGCCGACCTGTGGCTCCCGTACAACCGCGACCTCGCCGACGCCGTCGGGGCCCACGACCTCGCGGACTGGCCCGAGGAGCGCTTCGTCGAGCGACACGTGGAGTTCGCCCGGAACCAGCTGGACGATTCGGGAAGCCGCGGCTGGGTCGCCGCGACCGCCGCCGACGGGGCGGCCGACGCCGCGGTCGACCCCGCGACCGCCGCCGTGACCGATCCCGACCTGGACCTCGTCGGCCTGCTGATGACGAGCGTCGACGCGTGTCCCGACCCGTTCGATCGGCCGGACCGGCTGGTGATCGGCGAGATATACGTCGCGGCGCCGTACCGCGGCACCGGCCTCGCGGACCGGTTCGTCGAGCGCGCGGTCGCCGACGCCCGCGACCACGGCTGCGGGCAGCTCCGGCTCGACGTGGACGTCGACAACGAGCGAGCCGTGGCGTTCTACGAGCGGACCGGGTTCGAGGAGTACCGCAAACAGATGACGATGGCGGTCGATCCGGAGTGACCCCGACGATCAGGCGGCTCCGGCGGGGCGACGTGCGACCGCTGGTCGAGGACCTGTGGCTACCGTTCGCGCGCGAGATGGCGCGGCTCGCCGATCGGAACGCGCTCGCGGACGACGTCGACCTCGTCGCCGCGGGCGTCGAACACCGACGGGACAAGCTCGACGACGACGAGGCGGTGACGTGGGTCGCCGTCGCGGACGGCGAAACGGGCGATGACGCCCGCCTCGTCGGCTACGCCGCCGCGAGCCCCGAGTCGTCCGCACCCGTGTTCGCCGCGGGCGACCGACTCCACGTGAGCGAGCTGTACGTCCGGCCGCCGCGCCGCGGCGAGGGTATCGGGCGGCGGCTGCTCGACCGCGCCCGGGGGGCCGCCGCCGACCGCGGCTGCGAGCGCGTCACGCTCGACGTCGACGTCGAGAACGAGTCCGCTCGCGGCTTCTACGGGGAGTGTGGCTTCGAGTCGGCGCGAATCCGGATGGCCGCCGACACGGCGTCGGACGCGGACTGACCCGCTCGGTGACGGCGCGGCCGCTCGGGAAGAGATAAACGCAAAACGGGGTCGCGTCGGGTGGACGAGCCGTTACTCGTCGGCGTCGACCGCGACTTCGTCGGCGTCGACGTCGACGGCGGCCTCCTCCTCGGCGGCGACCTCGCGCGGGCGCGCTTCGAGGGTGAGCTTCTGGACCTCGACGCGGCGGAGCGGGTAGATCTCCTTGGCGTCGCCGTAGATGGCCGACGAGAGGTTCCCGTCGACGATCGCGTCGACGAACGCCTCGAAGGTGCGCTCCTCGGCGGCCGCGTGGACCTTGTCGATCATGACGCGGCGGATCGCCTTCTCCTGGGACCGGTCGGCCTTCTTGGTCGTCAGGGCGACGGGCTGGACGCGGATGCGGTAGTCGTCCGTGGTCAGCACCGTGATCGACGCCTCGACCTTCGAGGCGCCGCGGCGGACGAGCGAGCGCAGGTAGTCGCGCGTCAGCTCGTACTTAATGAACTCGGTGTACGCCGAGTCGCTGCCCACGTCGGTGATCTTGAACGTCAGCTTCGTGTTGTTCGCGTTGGAGTCGCCCGTCAGCTCGTCGAGCGTCGTCGTGATCGTGCGGCCGACGACCTGCTGGGGCTCCTCGGCGAGGGTCTCGCCGAGCTCCTGTCGGTCGAACTGTTCGGGCGCCAGCACGGAGTACCAGCGCTTCTGTTCTCTGCTCTTGGATACGGATCGTTCGCTCATGTGTCGGTGTGTGTGTCGGTGTCGGTCGTCTGTGGTTCGTCTGTGGAGTCGAGGGTGTCGGCGGAGTCGGCGTCTGCGGCGATATGCGACCGAGCGCGCTCGACCACGCGGTCGGCGACGCGCAGGTTCACGAGGTGGTCGTCCAGCGTCGACTGGAGCCCGCCGGTGGTCGGTCGCGCGACGGTGCAGGCGACGGCGTCGCCGTCGACGCGCGTGCGCATCGAGTCGGTCTCGTCCGGCCCGACCGCGGCCGCGACGGTCGCGGCGTCGGCGTGCGTGGTCCGGACCGTCGCGGTCCGGTCGGCGTCGTCGCCGGCCGTTCGGGGGGCGTCGTCGGACATCTCAGATCGCCTCCCGGAGCGCGGCCAGCGCCCCCGTGATGTCTGCGTCGCCGGGTCCGGCGGTCTCGACGGCGATCCCGCCGCGAGCGGGGGTCCCCCAACCGTCGCCGCCGACCTCGTCGGCGGCGGTCCGGCAGGCGTCGCCGAGCCCGATGGGCTCGACGGCAGCGGCCGCGAGCCGGCCCGCGCCCTCGTCGAGCGCGACTGCGACGGGTTCTGGTGACCGGAAGTCCCGGACGAGTCGGGCGACCGTCGGCAGGACCGCCGGCGCCGCGTCGACGCGGGCGACGACGCAGCCGTCGTACCGGCCGACCGTCGCGTCGTCGAGCGCCCGGTGCGCCGCCAGTCCGTGGCGGTGCCAGGCGTCGAGCGCGGCCGTCCGAAGCGACGGAGCCGGGTCGCTCGCGAGCGCGAGCGCGACCCCCGTCCCGGGCGTCTCTCGGGCGAGCGCGTCGAGCACGTCGGCGTGGCCGCCGACCGTCTCGAAGGGACCGTCCGTCGCGTACGGACGGAGCGCGCGCTCGACCGCAGCGGCCGCGCGCTCGCTCGTATCGTCGCCGTCGACCGCGTCGACCGCGACCAGCGACGCGAAGCGCCGGCGGTCGTCGGGGTCGGGGTCGGCGGACAGTCCCAAGGGATCGAGCGCGTCGCGCGCCCCATCGGGGTCGCCGGAGTACCGCGTCGACGCGAGCGTCGAGGCCGCGAGGGCCTCGGCCCGCGAGGGGGCCGCGTCCGCGCCGTCGGTCTCGTGAGCGGCGCGCTCGCCGCCTGAAACCGGGAGCGCGACGCCGGGCCGCCGCTCGACGCGGCCGGCCCGCTCCGCGGCGTCGAGCGCGTCGCCGGAGCCGTCGGCGCCGGGGATCGACCCGGCCGCGACGACGCCGGCGAGCGCGACCACGGGGTCGGGTTCGACGCCGAGGGCGCGGGCGACCGCGAAGGCGGCCGTGCTCGCCGGTCGTCCCGTTCCGGGGATCGCGTGCGGGCCGCGGTCGACGCCGACCGTTACCGCGACGCCGTCGTCGACGTCCGCCGGCACCGGGTCGCGGTCGACCCGAGCCTGGAACGGCGTGCCCGTCGCTCGGAGCGCTCGCGCGAGCAGCCCGGCGGCTGCCAGCGCGTCGCCGTCGTCGGTCGCGACGAGCCGGACGAACGGCGCGTCTGCGAGGACGCCGGCGAGCGCGTCGGGGGCGGGCGCGGCGGACGTCGCTTCGGTCATGTGTGGTGTGTCGGTCGGGATCGGTCGCTCGGTGTCGCCGTGCTAGCCGCTCACTCCTCTAAGAGCTCGACGGCGTTCTCGTAGGTGTACGTGAACTCCTCGTCGATCTCGTCGCCGCGGTAGTAGTTCGCGAGGCGGCGGATCTTCGACTCCGTGTTCTGGAGCGCGCGCTTGTTCTGGTGGTCCTGCCCGTTCTCCGCCATGTGCTCGCGCAGGCGAACCGCCTGCGACATGAGGTTGCGGAGGTCTTCCGGGATGTCGGCGTCGGCGTCGTGTTCCTCGAGGATCTCGGTGACCTTCTTGCCGGTCGCCAGCTTCACGTCGGGGACCGGGACGCCCTTGACGCCCTCGTCGCGCAGCTTGAGGCCGATGACGCTGGGGTCGTGGCCCTGCTCCGCCAGTTCGACGACGCGGGACTCGATGTCCTCGGCGTCGACGTCGCTCCACTCCGGGGTCTCGTCCGTCGCCGGTTTGTCCGAACCGGACGAACCGCGACGGCGCGTGTGCATTCGTGCCATTGTCTGTCTGGTTGGAACGGCACAACCGCAACGTGACCGCGACTCCGCGCGGCGCGGCTACGGATCGCTCGCGGAGCGAGCGCTCCGACCGGACGGTCCGCGCGAGCGGGCCGCCGTACCGCGACGCCGGAGGCGTCGGCGCACTGCTACATTCCCAAGCCGCGGGCGAAAGGGCCCCGGCGAGTCGGATCTGCAGCTGTGCTGTTCCCGTCAGGACGGTCGCCGTCGGGGGTCTTAAGCGTGTTCTTGTCCCCGCGTGGGTCGCGTTAAGTTAGAGGATGAGGCGGACGATTTCTGAGTGTCTATGCCAGAATTCGACCGCCTCAGCGAAGGTATCGCGTGGATCGACTTGTCGTTTGCGGAGCGAGATCGAACTCCGCGCTGGG
>NZ_SGTY01000017.1:0-57903 GCF_005435095.1 Halorubrum sp. CGM5_25_10-8B
CGCCGTCGCGACGGCGTCGAACATTTCTCCCCGGGTACAGACCCACTCATCAACGTAGTCAGCATGGAGGTCCTGGTAGTGGCGGTACGCGTCGACAGTAGCTGCCGCGATACGGTCATCGAGGGTTGAGCCCTCGAACTCCGCCGCCAGTGCGTCGGCAGTCCCGACGCCGGCGTCGTCGAAGAGTGAGAAACGACTACTGAACGAATCCGCAAGAGCGGCCGAGGCGGGTTCGCCGGCGAGAGCCCCATCTGTTTCGGCTGTCGTTCCGTCGAGCGCGTACTCCGCCAGCCGGCGGTTCAACTGCCCGGAGAGGGGTTGAACCGGACCGTGAAGCTTCTCGTGCCAGTCACGAACGACCGCATCGAGCGTCTCGGCACGAAGACGGAGGGGTTCGTAGGACGCGGCCCAGCGGTCCTCGACCATACTCCGGCGAGCGTCGTTCCGCGTTATATACAGGATTGAACCAAGAAGGTCATCAGCCACCTGGTCAGCCCTTTCAAAAGCAGCTTGTTCCAAACGTGCATGTCGGGAACCAGTTAGAAGCGTATTATTCATCGAATACTATTCAACAAGAGATCCGTCTTACTTCACTTTTGGCGAGATAATCTCGTTATAGGGGTATTCTGAATGCACACCACATTTCTACAGGTAGATTTAATACACGGAGTGATGCACAAGAGCCGAAATGGTCAAACGAGGGATTTTTGGATTCAACTGATGGAGAATAGCTTCAGTTCTCCTTTGGACTCACGGTGGGGAGTGCAACAATGAAAGTCGTAAATATAGTTGGTTCAGGTTCTCTTAATACCGAACTTGATCTTGAAACGCTCTCTGAAGAAATAGGCCAGCCTCAGGCTAGATATGACCCTGATAAGTATCCCGGTATATATCTTCGATTTGAAAAAGAAACCCCGCTAATCACTATATACAGAACTGGCAAATATATCATCACTGGACCCACTTCAGAGGAGGAAGTATTCGACCTTCGGGAACGGTTTCTTAATTTTCTGTCCGATATGGACGTCATTGAAAACGCAACTGACGAGTGGTTTTCCGTCCAAAACTACGTCTGTACTGAAGACCTTGATCAGACTCTGAATCTGAATGCGCTCGCTATCGGATTGGGACTGGAACAGACGGAGTACGAACCCGAACAATTCCCCGGCCTCATTTATCGTCCCGAAAGACACAACGGGGTTGTACTACTCTTCGCTACCGGCCGCGTCGTGATTACCGGCTGTCAAAGTGTGGATGCGGCAGAAGAGATATTCACCGATCTGAAGGATGATTTGGCGGAGTTTGTTTGAATCGAGTAAGTCGACCTTCCAAATCAACATTTAAGTCGAGTGAAGGAGCAAGGTGCTGTATGTCCATTTGGCTCGTCCAATCGAACACCTCCATCAGACTCAACATCCATGACTGACGAGCAAACCAAAGAGATTCGGCGACGTTTAGATGAGGACCTCTCTTTAGATGATTTCGAACGCGATTACCGCTCCACTGGAGAGGCGGCAACTCAGTTCTTCCAAGATCTCTTCGTTCAGGTGCTCAACTTCGAAGAGACGACATCACCTCTAGGTGACGCAACTTGGCAGGACATCCCTGTCCACGAGTGGCCGAATACAGCACGGGCGAATGCCGCTCGCCTCTTCGCCGAATCTGGGAACTTCCGCGTCATCTACGTCGAACTGGAGAAGCTGACCCGGACAGCCGAACGTAACGCTATCCAGAGCCTCACTCGGTCGGATCGGACGAGTGGGTGGGCCATCGACGGCTCCTTCCTGACTGTGTTCCACGCACCGGACGAGGACATCTGGCATCTCGTCACCCCCTACGAAGAGGACACCGACGACATCACGACTGGTCGCCCGGTGCTGCGCAGGTACACGCTCGGTGAGGGAGAGACCCACCGGACCGTCGCCAACGCACTATCAAGTATGGATGCCAGCAAGGGACGGCTGGCAGAACGCATCGACGAGGCGTTCCGAGTCAAGCCCGTTACTGAGGATTTCTATGAGAACTACAAGGGCGCCTTCGACACACTCAGTAAGGAACTTCGCCGTAAGGGGTTGGAGATCGAGGACGCCGACCGGTACGCGCACACCACGCTCAACCGGCTGATGTTCTTCTACTACCTCCAGAAGAAGGGCTGGATTGGTGATCGGAAGGACTTCGTCCGATGGTTCCACCAACAGTACGAGGAGTCCGACGAGGAGGACGTGTTCCACGAGAAGTGGCTCTCGGCGCTGTTCTTCGAGGGTATGAACAGCCCGGAAGGTGGAGAGATAGATGCTGATCTCCCCTCGGATGTCGAGTCGGCCATTACTGGACTCCCGTATATGAACGGTGGACTCTTCCAGCCAACTGAGGAGGACGAAAGCCATACCTTCCTGTCTGACTCTGTACTGAAATCGGTGATTGAAGAGTTCCTCGAACAGTATAACTTCACCGTCACCGAGGAGAGTCCCTACGACATTGATGTTGCCGTCGATCCGGCGATGCTCGGGAAGATCTACGAGTCCCTAATTGTAGAGCAGGAACGCGGTGAGGCAGGGATCTTCTATACGCCGCGAACGGAGGTTGACATGATGTGCCGAGTGGCGGTCTATGAACAGCTCACTACGCGCTCCGACGAATTCTCTAACCTTGATGACGAGCAGCTGGTCGAGTTTGTATTTACTGAACCACATGAATGGGAAAGCCAGACAGATAATGAGCGAGAAGAACTCTTAGAAACTTTACGAGAACTGAATATAGTTGACCCTGCATGTGGGAGTGGAGCATTTCTCGTGGGGATGAAACAAGCCCTCACCGAATTGTATAGAAAGTTGGGTGAAACGCCAGATTATGACCTAAAAGAACAAATCATCAATGAAAACCTCCATGGGGTTGACATCAAAGGCTGGGCTGTCCGCGTTGCAGAGTTCCGTCTTTGGCTCTCGCTGATTCAGGGAGAAGATGAACTCCCTGAAGAGCGGCCCGTCCTTCCTAATTTCTCATTTAAACTACATACCGGCGACAGTCTCATTCAGTCGGTGGGTTCCATCGAATTGCCTTCATTCAAGGAAATTCGAAGGGACGCAACGGAGGGGGTCTTCAAGAAATTACAGGAACTGGAAAAAGCAAAAGATGGATTCTTCCAAGGGAATATCGAAGACCAGTCAATTATCGAAGAAAAGCAGAAGGAGCTGCTAATTGCGTACATTGACGATAGAATGGAATCGCTGGAAGGCGCTGCAACAACCCAAAGTACGTTGGGGGGAGGAGCAACAGAGTCATCCCAGCAGTCCGCCGCGGAGGCTGAAGCCGAAATTGAACAATTGGAAACACTGCGTGAGCGCATCCTAGCCGGTGAGTTCACTGATTTCATCTGGGAGCTGAATTATCCCGAAGTAATGCTCAGCGGCGGATTCGATATCGTAATCGGAAATCCGCCATACGTACGACAGGAAGATATTATCGATCAAGGGATCAACCCCACCCGCTTGGAGGAATTATCCTCAGATGAGGTCAATGATCTAAAGTCAGAATATAAAGAGGATCTGCGGGAGTTCGTTGAGACTCGTTTTGACGTTAAGCCGTACAAGACCAGTGACTTGTATCTATATTTTTACTTCAGATCGATGGACCTTCTCCGCGAAGGGGGGACACTTTCGTTCGTCACATCTAACTCCTGGCTTGATGTCGACTACGGGGTTCGGCTTCAAGAGTTCCTTCTCACACAGGGCGATATTAAATACATTTTAGAGAACCGCTCACAGCGAACGTTTGAAGAGGCAGATGTTAACACGATCATCTCGATAATTAACAAAGGGGCCCCAGAAAGGCTTGTTGGGCGGCCCAGCTTCGTCTCAGTATACGATCCGTACAGCCAATTTACGGACACTGGAACATTAAATAGCGTACTTGTTGGAGATGGAGAAGAATCGGAGACTCTGTCATTCCAAGGGAACGATCTCGTCGTGCGGAATCGGAGCTCGTGGCGTTCGATCGAATTGTCAGCCGCCGCTCTTTGGCAACTTGGGGGAGGTACAACCACTCGAACCGGTAATGGAGAGGGGGAAGCAATTCCCCAAGGTAGGTACAGGTCCGGGAAATGGGGGAAGTACACTCGGGCCCCTACGGTGTTCTTCGAACTGGCCGGAAAAACCGACCAATCGCTGTCCCAGCTAGGAGAAGAGTGTACGATTAAGCGTGGGACACGTACTGGCGCAAATCAATTCTTCTATCTTCCGAGCAAGTACTACAACGCACATCGAGAGGGAGAAACCCTCGTTCTAAAGTCGACGGGGGAATGGCCAGATGCGGAGTACGAATCAGAGCTGCACATCCCGCGGGAATACTGGATGCATCAAACTGAGAATGGATGGGAACCGAACCTTGTACTGAAAACCTCAAAATCGTTCGATACAACGATCTTCGACCTCGATTCACTGGAACTTGGTAAAGGACTTCGCTACCTGCTCGTGATAGACGATCCCAAATCGGAGCTCAAGGGAGACATGAATGAATACGTCGAGTGGGGCGAGTCGTACGATCCCAGTCAAGATGATCTGGGGAGAAAGCGGACTGGGTTCCCCTCTTCTGTCTCAGGACGGGGTATTGAATGGTACGATCTCTCGGAAGATCTACAACGTGGGGATGTCCTACCTATGAAGAACATCAATACGCGTCACGTCTATTGGTTCCCCGAACAAAGGACATGGATTGATGACCGCCTCCACGGTATTGAGGTCCCCGGCGACGAGCGTAATCGTCGGTACCTTGCCGGTGTGTTAAACTCTACCTATGGAACCCTCTCATGTGAGGTGAATGGCCGCGTAAATCTGGGTCAAGGGGCACTAGATATCGCAACAGACGATCATAAAGCTACACTCATCCCACCGCTTGAAGATGTCGACACAGAGCTGAAAGATGAAATTGCTGACCAGTTTGAAACGTTTGGGACGAGGAGCGCCTCATCCATATTCGACGAACTTGGGGCAACAACACCAGCAGAATTGTCGTTTGACTCTGTTGCAGAGGATCGCTTGGAACTAGATCGACTTGTTATTCAAGAGTTGTTCGGCTTTGATGAGGACACCCATAGACAAGTATACGAAGGAACTCTTGAACTCGTTGGTCAGCGTATTTCAAAGGCTGACAGCGTCTGAGAGAGTTATACCCTCGAGATGAGGGTATGGAACCGCGGTTGAAACAGTTATATCCTAAGATCGCCCTCGAGAAGTCGCCGTTTAAATTCAGCGGCATTAATACCATTCTCCCTGTCTGTACTGATCCAGTTGGATCCGCCCGCATTAGGATCAATATTGTTGATTTTGAACAGTGTCATCATAGAATCATCGTTAATCGTTTCCTTGTTCTGATAAGCGATCAACGGGACGGCATCCGCTCCTTGCGCACTTGTTACCTGTAATACATAATTTCGGAGATCATCTTTGAATGGAGTCCACCCATCGAGATCAATGTAGCTTCTTTTCAATTCAATCAGATACTTCGGCGTTACACCATCGGATGTGATAACAATATCAAGATCCTGTTTTTTGAAGCGCTCAGGGAGGTTCGCCCGGCTCCAGTCGTGAAAACCGCCCGCTGTTCGCTTGTTCTTGGCCTTGCTGGTCCCCATACGGTCATAATCCGTTCCAAAGTACTCCTGTAATTTTGCCGCCGCACGATCCAGATCTAGCCACTCCCGATCGACGTGAAGGGTTCCATCAGGCTTGTCAGTTACCTGTCCCACCTCAAGTTTCCCAGAGTCAAATCGACCTTTTCCGATCCATAGTAGGGGAACGTTGTTCCCACGGGCGAACTTTTGCATCATCTGCAATTCGTCAGTCTTGGTGAAAGATTCGAATTCGCCCGGATAGTTATAAGTAAATCCGAGCAGAGAGGCATCATTCGAGCCGGATGCCTCTCCCCAAACAAGCATCGCCTTCTCATCTGTTGACATATATACACGTTCTTCTGAGGATAGGTACTCGTCGAAGTTGGAGCTCATCATGAAAACACCGTATTGGCATTAGTATATATCCGTCGCTGAGATTTGTCACGAGAAGCAACGAACAACTCAAAGGAACCGCCCACCAAAACAGTCATCTGTAATCATTGTGTCCGACGGATGTATGGAGCTAGGAATCATCGACAACGATCAATATTCTCGCCTTGATGAGGTTCTGAAGTCAGGGTTGGCGAGAAATGATGTTGATCGTATACGGATTGCGGTCGGCTACCTCTATATGAGCGGGCTAAAGCGACTCCGTCCCGAACTGGACAATTTCCTAGATCGGGGTGGTTCCCTTCAAATAATGATGGGGAATCCGAATCAGCAGGGTTTGGATGAACTCGTGGAAGCCAATAAAAACCTCAGACTCGCGGGAACACAATTCAGACAGGCTAGCAACGTCAAGTGGAGTGAACGAACGGAGATGCGTGCTGAGACCGCCGAAAATTATGCAAAACAGGTTCTCTATGAGGATCCTTCAGTCGAGAATCAGGAATTCTTCTCGAAACTGATTGACTGGCTGGAACAGGGACGGATCAAACCGCGGCTCTATCTCCAGGAGCGATTTCATGCGAAGGCATATCTTTTCGAAAAAGATGATGGCGACATCTTTTCTCCGCAAGGAGTTGGCGTGGTTGGGTCATCCAATCTGAGCCTAAGTGGTCTCCATAGCAACACCGAACTTAACGCGCCGGTTTATAACGAGAAGGTCAATCAACTTCAGAATTGGTTCGATGACCTCTGGGAGGAAGCGGTTGAATTTGATGAGGACTTGCTGGACACGTTTGAGGAGTCCTGGGTTTCAAACAATCCTGGACACGTTTCAGCGGACGACGAGCCACCAGCACTACCGGGCGATTCGCTTCCGAACGACACGACTGAGACACTTCGAGAGGTGAGCAGTGGTACTGGTCTCCCGGCACCATATCTGGTGTACACGAAAATCCTATACGAGCTCTACAAAGAGACGCTGGAGACCGCCGAGGACTATCTCCAGTCGTTCGACGTGTACGAGGACCTTTATGAGTTCCAGAAGTGGGCTGTAAATCGCGGGATCCGTATCGCCAACAAGTACGATGGTGTCCTCGTCTCCGACGTCGTCGGGATGGGGAAGACGTTCGTCGGCCTCGGTCTCCTCGAACATTTCCACGCACGGAACCGGCTTCGCGGCAACAAGGGGAAGATGCTGATCATCTCGCCGAAGCATCTCCAGCCAATGTGGGAGCGTATGGTCAACAAGCAGTACAACTTCAACGCGGAGGTGATCAGCCTGGGAATGGTGTCGAAGGAAGGCTACCACAAGACGCTCTTGGAGGAGCACGACGACACGACAGTGTGTCTCGTCGACGAGGCCCACCACTTCCGGAACGACGATACGCATCGGTACGACAATCTGCAGTCATTCCTACCAACGGTCAACCAGACGATTCTCCTGACGGCGACTCCGTACACGAAGAGCGCGTGGGACGTCTACAACCAGATCAAGCTGTTCCACATCGAGGATATCACGCAAATTCCGATTACGCCGCCAAACCTCTACGACTTCACGAAGATGGCGGATAACGACGAGACAGATCTCTCGAATCTTCTCAGTCACGTGATGGTGCGGCGGACTCGCCAGGACATCATCGACCAATATGGTGAGGAGGATGAGGATGGCAATTTGTATCTCCAGATGGGGGGCGAACGACGGTACCTCCCAGATCGGCACTTACAGACGGTCGATTACAATCTGCACGAAACGTACTCAACCGCAGACGGTGTGAATGATTCACTCTATGAGGCGATTGTAGAGACGCTGGAAGACCTCACGTTCGCGCGGTACTCTCTAGGTCAAGAGGAATACCTGAAGACAGGGTATGCGAATCAGGACCCGTATCAGAATCTCTCTTCGATGGGAAGGAGCATTCGTGGGTTGATGAAGTCCAACCTCCTCAAGCGGTTGGAGAGCAGTGTTCATGCCTTCTATACATCGCTCAATCGGATGCTTCGGAGCTACCGAATGTTCCGAGATCTACTTGACGAAGGAACGGTTGCTGTCGGGAGCGATGTCTCAGAACTCATCAATAGTGGGGAGCAGATCGACACCATCCTTGATGAGATCGACGAAATGGTCGAAGAAGGAGAGTACGCGGCGTACCAAACGGAGGCCTTCCATCTTGACGAACTAAAGCGTGACCTTGAGACCGATATCCAGCTCCTAGCTGATCTGCAGGCCACGTTGGAACCATTCCATCAGGAAATCCAAGACGACTACGCGATGGATGACAAGGTCGAACAGCTCCGGGGACTCCTTGGAAATCTCCGAGTAGGCTCACATGATATACTTCAGCGTGGGGATCGGGCTGAGAAACTGATCGTGTTCACGCAGTTTACAGACACAGTAGAGTATCTGGAGGCTGCGTTTGAGCAGTTCCAAGACCGGGGGCTAGTCTCTGATGACGTTCGGTTTGCCAGTGCCACGAGTGACACGTCGAATGTGGAGGACATCATCCAGCGTTTCGCTCCAGAGGCCAACGATGCACGGGATGAAATCGATCCGAGTGACGAGATAGACATCCTCTTTGCGACCGACGTGGCGGGGGAGGGGGTCAATCTTCAAGATGCGAATTTAGTCATCAACTACGACCTACACTGGAATCCCCTACGTCTAATTCAGCGAATCGGTCGTGTTGACCGCCTCGGGAGTGGCCACGACGATATCTATGCTCTCAACTTCCTACCGGAAACGGAACTTGAAGAGGAACTCGGTATCGTTGACCGTGTTGAGTCTCGGGTGCAAGAGATCAGTAGTGTTCTCGGTGAAGACGGGGAGATCCTGAGCCCGGAAGATAACGTGAACAAGTCGTATATGGAGGATATCTACGCCGAAGAGGACATCGAGAAGGTCGAAGACGACGTTAACGAGATCATCGGGAGTGACGATCTTATCGGTCCAGCAAGCAGCCTTCAGGATCTTAAACAGGAACATCCGGATCTCCTCAGTTGGTTGGATGACCGTGACGGTATTCGAAGTGCGATGGAGTGGGATCGAGAATATGACGGTGTCGTCATTGTCTATCGGCAAGGAGACTACACAACCCCGTACCTCGTTACGTTCCCGAGCGAGGGAGGTCAGGATCTTGCCACACAGGAGAAGGACACCATTGTCGAAACAATCACATGTCCCGTCGATGAACCAGTCGCATCCGTCGACGCAGAGAGATTCGACAGTCGCTACGAACGGGCTGTACAGGTGGCAAGAACGGAGTTCGGCGATGACATGGGGAAACGGCGGCAATTCCAGCGAGAGGCCCGTCAAGGTGCGAGTATTGATCGGGAATACGTAATTGACGAACTCGGAGAAGTCGCATCGTCTGTAGAAAATACCGACCAACAACAGACACTAGCACAGTTCCAGGACATCGTCGAGACTGTATCGGCAGACCAAATCCTCGACGAATTCCGAGACTTACGTAACGAGGAAGTCACGGGTGAAGAACTGGTAGCTGCTGTTCGAGAAATCATCTCACGGTATAATTTGCAAGAGAAATACGAGGAACGCCAAGAGTGGGCGGAAGAACAGGAAGAGCCACCCCATGTCGTCGCGGGGATGTATTTGAAAGGAGGAGAATAGATCGCTTCCCACCGCGCTGAAGTTCAAATAGCTGTAGGAGCCAACTCTAACCATGACCGAATTAGACAAACTGCCCACCACTGACTCTGGACATGTCGTCAAGCAACAAGCGATGAAGTGGATGGAAGGACTGGACGAACCAAGTGATGAAGAACTCAAAGACGCCGTGATTCCGAAGCCCTCCGACTTCTCAGGTAGTAAGTATCCAACAGAGATCTCCACGGTTCGAATTACCGGAACTCCTGAATTTATTGAGGCAGCAGGAGCCCTCCTCAAGCCCTTGCTCGATTTTGAAGACGATACTACCCGTGTCGAAGTCAATCTTCAACGTACTGAGGATCGGGATACCGGAGAACTAACTGATAATTACGCTCTCTACCTATCTATCGCCGAGCGGGGATGAGTCCAAGACACCACCAGTACACTATGGAAAACACAGACAAAGGAGATCGGGTCCGAATTGACATCCCCGACGAGACCGATCCAGACCACCAATATCACGGAGACCACGGTGTAGTTGTGAATGTTCTCTCGGACGACGCCGGCGTAGAAACAGGAGATTCACGGGACTCACGGCTCTATCGAATCCAGCTCGAATCGGGAGAAACGATTGATGTTCGATGGCGAGATATCCGTCCTCCGATTCAGTAACTGACTTTCAACCACCTAGTCGAGTAATCAGCGATAGGGTTCAGAGTCCTCGGTAACGACCTGATCGAATAAGCTCTCCACGCTTGCTTCAAGATTCTGGACGTATTCATCGTAGGAACCAGTGTCGGCGTTAGTCGTCACTGCGAAGGAGTGCAACGAGTACCCCTCGACTGTTGAGGGAGGCATCTTCACACTTCCACCGGGATAGACTAGAACGCCTGGAACTTCAAGGGAGAGGATGTAAGAGGTCAGCTGATACACGTCGCTAGAAGAGGGCGATTCGTGGTTGGTTTTCCACTTCGCATCGGCGACGAGTATCGGTTCCCCACCGGCTGTCCGGACGAGGACGTCCGGTCGCATTGAAACCGAGTGGGGACCGTCAACGAGGTTCGGGATCGAGGCCTGACCGTCAACGCGAAGACCCTCTTGTTCTTGTGCGACAGCACGAAACCCCCGTTCGACGATCCGCTCGAAGACGGTATTCATATTCACGAACAACGCCAGCGAGCGCTGAGTCCCGGCACGGATATCCTCGAAAAATTCTCGCTCTAACACCAGCGTCGCCAGTTCGAGTAATGTCGTATAGTGGTCATTTAGTCGAGAGAGTTCGATACGTCGAACGGTTGCTGGCTGTACCGGTTCCACGCTAACGAACTCCCTGAGCTGTCGCTCCTGTACTCTGAGCTGGCTCCTGAGGTCGTCATCACTTACGAGAGTGATGAGTACCCGAATTGACGCCAATACCGCCTGATTCAGTGTATTGTCCGTGGTAAACTCCTCGTAGTCGACGGCGAAGTCGGTCGTGACAGGAGAAGGGCGCTGAAGCTGTCGTTGTACGTCGATTCGGCCTTTGACACGTTTTTCGATGCTACTCGTGGCGACGTAATCCCGATGAAGACCTTGTGAGAGCACCGAGTGGAGTTCAGCCCGAAACAGGATTCCAATCGCATCAAAAAATGACGAGGCACTTGTGAAGTCCGTCTCCAAATCGAGAGTGTCGACCGGCGTGTCGAAGGCGTACCGAAGCGCCCACAGTAGCCGGGTCACGGTCCGTTTGGGGGTGACCTCGACGCGAACACCGCTGGGCAGCGTAAGTACGCCTACGTACGAGCCACTGGAGAGAGTTACCTTCCCGTCGCTCCCGAAGGAAACATCGAGTGGTGCAGTCCCAAAACGCTCCTCCATACGCTCCAAAAACTCGGCATCCGGTTGCGAAACGGGGAAAGGGTCGGTCTCCTCATGTTCCCCGAGAGAGATCGGCTCCGACGGGGGCTCGGTTTCGGTGCCGCCAGTTTCGTCGATCTGTGGACCGAGCCCACCAATCGGGAGAAACTCAGTCATGCTATTGTTCGTTCGCCCGATTGACGAACTCGCGAAGGCTTTCGATGAGATCGTCGATATCTGACTGTGCAAGATCTTGTACGTTGAGCTCAGGGCTCTCGAAATCCCCGTTCTCCCCGTCTTCCGGGTCCCACTCGTGTTGATAACCCGTAACCGATTCAAAGACCGTGGCGGCATCGTCGATGAACGCCGGTGAAACCTCACTATTGTCGTTCGAGACTACCCAGTTCCACCGGAACCCAATCGTTCCATCTTCCTCGATCTGAATGACCCCGACAGATGGGTTGACCGAATCTGCTTTCACCATCAAACTCGCATAGTCGCCGTCCCCAGGATCAAGATTGGCTATATCGTCGGCATCTTCAATCAACTGGGATATTTTTTCGGCGTTCGCCGGATCAAGCGTTGACGAAATCCGGTCACGGAACGCCTCAGTTGTTCTTTCCCCTTTCCCCCATGTGTCGTCAGCGGAGTCAGAGTCTGATTCTACAGATGATTCACGTTCTTGGCCGGACAGATCAACTGGGTTCTCGATCCCGCCGAGCGTACAGAGCGCCGTATAGAGGTCGGTGGCATTGAATGACTGAATACGCTCAGTATTCCAGTCAAATAGTGTCTCACCAGTCCCATCGAGAAGATCTTCTCGAAGCCGGTCGAGCTGCCCAAAGTAGTATTCTTCCAGTTGAGGCAATATATCGAAGCGCCACGCGTCGACGACTGCTGCCCTCGAATCGTGTTCGAGGAGGTAGGTGTGGCCGAGCTGTTTTCCTTTCCCAAGCTGTGCCGCGTCCAAAATACGCTCGTTGAGTTCATCAATAGCGAGGATACTGGCTGCTAAGAGCCGGTCCCTATCTGAGACGGCTCCAGTAGGTGCTGTGAGCAGTTCTTCGGGTTCCATCCCGGCGTCGATGGTGTCGTACTGCTCGAAGACGACATCGAGATTTGGTGGGAAATCAATAAATCGGAACCGTCGACGGAGTGCCGTATCGACCAGCGATATCGACTGGTCGGCAGTGTTCATCGTCCCGATGATGTAGAGATTCGGAGGTAGCGTGAACGAATCGCCGGAGTGTGCAAGTTCGACCTCGAAGCTGCCTCGTTTATCGGCCTCCAGAAGGGTGATGACTTCACCGAAGATCTGAGCGAGATTTCCGCGGTTGATCTCGTCGATGATCAGGACAAACGGCGGTGCCTGCTCACCCGCCGGCGTTGCCTCCAGCGCGTCGCTCGCGTCCTCAGCAACGTGTTTCAGCACCCCATCCTCGACATCGTAGGTAACACTTCCAGACTCTGTTGCGTCGGCAGTCAGCCCCTCGGTGAAATCCTCGTAAGAAAACGAGGGATGGAACGTCACCGAGCGAATTTGTTTGCCTGTGGGCTCCCTCTCGGTTTGCTCGTGGATCCATCGTCTCGCAAAACGCTTCGCGTCGAAGGTCTTCCCCGTTCCAGGAGGACCATACAAGATAACCTGCTTGTTCTGGACGAGCTGTCGTTCGATTTCTTCAGCACTATTCGGCTTTGACGGGAGTTCAGTGGCGTCGGTTGAGGTCACCTGCTCGACGTCGATATCAACTTGGCTGAGGAGAAAGTTTGCAGCTGCGTTCGAGAGATCCGCGAGATATGCTTCTTGGAGGTGATCGTTTGAGTTTATTGGATAGTATTTTTCTGTTCGGTATTTGTCTTGACCGAGATTTTCCTTAAACTCGCTATCGACAGAGAGTGGTTCATTGAACCAGTGAAAGTCGACAGCGATTCGCTGGTACTTCTGGTCACGGAAGGAGTATGTTTCGTGATGACCCGTGGCGATTGAGTAGCCGATGAGCTCGTCGTCGAAATTATGGAAGATTACATCGCCTTCCGCTACTCGTTCAAGATCGTGGTGCCACTCATTATCTACTTTAGCTCTCAGATATTCGTCTCGAATTTCAGCTTGATTGCCTTGATTGACCCAGAACGGGGTAGCGTCCGTCCCTGCAAGGTCCTGAATTGTTGGCGTTGATGCGGCGCCGCCCTCAGTACCAGAGTCAGTCTTAGCGTCGAGCACCGTCCGATAGAGTCGGATTGCCGCGTCAGAAGATTCGTTCTCGATACTCGACTCGTCGACCTTGTCGATCACATTGAATAGCTGATCCACCTCAAGCCGAATCGGGACCTCGAGTCCGTGATCAGCTTCTGCTGTCGCGTGGCCAACAACTTGCTCATATGTTTCGAGGAAATCTTCGAACTCCTCGACACCCTCTGCGTAGGAGCCTGGTTGATCGTAGTCGAAGAAGGCCAGACCGCTCTCAGTAGCGGCGTTGATGATCGGATACTCCTCAATATGGAGGTTACCAAAGAGTTCCCGGACCGTCGTTTTACCACCTAGTTCAGCTTCCCACTGGTCGTCGTATTGATCGGCATCACGAATTTCTTTTATAAGATCCGCAAGTTCGTCAATCGAATTGTCCCACTTAGACAGTATGTTCTCGGCGTTACCACGTTGGATAGCGGCATGCATCCGGTCCCACATCGACTTGAACCGTTCCGAGGTGGGATCGTCGATGAACGCATCCGCTCGCTCTCGGATATCTTTCGTCCTGTCGTGTTTTTCGAAATCAAATTCCTCGCCAGCGGTATGGTTTTCCGCGACTTCTCGCCACTCTTCGAGTACCTCCCGCTGGCCGGGAGTCAATATTGTAGGCATCTCTCCACCATCACTAATTATGCCGTAGACTCGCTCGATCGCCTGCTCATCGGGATTTTTGATCGGCATAACCGACTGTGGGGGAGCATAGGCCTCATCATATCCTAAAATCCGGTTGACCTTCGCCCGATTGTAGCCATTCGTCGGGTGTCGCCAGTGTTCCCAATCGATGCCGACGTGAAACTCTTCGACATCATCGTCCGGGGCCACCTTCTTTTCAGGGTCGGTAATACCTTCACCACTCCACGGCTCCGACACAGTGCCAACTCCAACATAGGTGCCAGAGGGTTGATCATACATCAGAACCCTGTCGCCCTCATTTAGGGGTTGAAGCTGTTCTCCGTACTCCGACTTGTCGGCAAACGTCGCGGCTACGCTGACGTCCTCGAATAGTCGTTCAAAATCGATTGGATTGTGATGTTGCCGATTAGTATGAACGAAATAGGCATCAGTCATCGATGATACCAATAGATTGCCTATTGGCTAAATAAAACCAGTCACCTAAATCCCCGCGGACGGTTCCACGGTCGGTATGTTTGGAACATCGTCTAGAAAGCAGAAATCCGAATCTAGCCCAAAGAGGACCCAATCCCAGGTTCAAGCCATATGCGTGCTGTGAGTCGCTTTGGGAGCAAAAGACCAACCGGGATCGGTGGTGACGAATTGGGGATTCCGGTATAATGAATTCTCGGCCAGCAGTTGATTCCGGAAACTCTCGGAAATGACTGCTTTCCACAAACCAGAATCGCGCTACTGCAAGGGTTTTTACAGGATCAGCTTAGGGCGATAGGGAATGATTCCGGAAACAACCCGGCCACGTTTTTAATACTAGCCTGAAAACCAGTCTACCAGATATAGATGATCCGCGATGCTCGCGTTCTCCGAGCCGGGTTCGTTCCTAGGGAAGTTGAGCATCGCGACGCCGAAGTCAACCATCTCTCCAGCGTTCTCGAGCCTATCACGAACGGGGAACCCGCCGACACCGCCATCGTCACCGGGCCCAGCGGCGCCGGCAAGACCTGCATCTCGAAGTTCGTCACCGAACGCCTCCGGGAAGAGGTTCTCGACGTCGAGACCACCTACGTCAACTGCTGGCGCAACTACACCCGGTACCGGACGCTCTACCAGATCCTCGACGACCTCGGTGCGACCATCGACATCCACCGGCAATCGACGCCGCACGACGAACTCGTCGACCGCCTTCAGCAACACGATGGCCCGCGAACCGTCGTCATCCTCGACGAGGTCGACCAGCTGGAGGACCCCAGCGTCATCTACGACCTTCACAGCCTCCCGCAGTTCGCGATCATCTGCATCGCGAACAAGGAAGAGGAGCTGTTCAGCCGCGTCGACGACCGCCTCGTGAGCCGCCTGCGCTCCAGCGAACACGTCCGGATGGACAAGTACCACGACGAGCAGCTGTACGACATTCTGAGTGCGCGGGCGAAGTGGGGCCTCGATGAGGACGTCATCACCGACGACCAGCTCTACCGGATCGCCGACGCGGCCGCCGGCGACGCTCGCCTCGCAATCGGCATCCTCCGAACGGCTGCCGGCAAGGCCGATCGGGAGAACCACGAGCGCATCACCGACGACATTCTCCTGGACGCCGCCGAGGATGCTCGGGCCCAGATCAAGCAGAAGAGCCTCGACTCGCTCACGCCGCACCAGCGCGTCGTCTACGACATCGTTCGCGAGCACGGCCCAGTCGGGCCGAGCGAGATTCACGAGCGCTATACCGAGGACGTCGATGACCCGCGGACGAAACGGACTATCCGCACGTACCTCTCGAAGATGGAGCAGTACAATCTCCTCGAGGCGGAAGGGACGAGTCGGGACCGAGAGTACTCGCTTGTCGATTCGGCAGCGGCGTCGCCGATGCAGTAACGGTGACCCCGTCAGCTATCAGGAACTGAACTCGCCGAGGCCCGATTGCTCGTGGTCCAGCGGCTCGATGACCTGGGAATCGTCGTTGCCGGGGTTGTTGACCCGCGTCGAGATCTCGTATGCGTCCAGATCGTCCTTCGGGTACGGCTGGCACAGTTCCTTGCGGGTGTCCGGGTCTGCGGCGAGCCAGTCGGACTCAGCGTCCTGCGGGAGGACGACCGGCATCCGGTCGTGGATTGAGTTCATCAGGTCGTTCGGCTCCGTCGTGAGAATCGTGACGCACGAGATCGTCTCGTCGTCGCCCTCCCAGACGTCCCAGAGCCCGGCCATCGCGAATGCGGGGTCGTCCTCGCGGTGAATCCGGTAGGGCTGTTTCGAACCGCCGTTTGGCGATTTCCACTCGTAGAACCCCGACGAGGGGACGAGGCAGGGACGTGATTCCCACGCCCGCTCGAAGACGCGTTTCTCGTCGGCAGTCTCGGCGCGAGCGTTGATGATGCCCTCCTCGGGTTCGTCCGCCCAGAACGGAATCAGCCCCCAGTGGTAGGCGTCGATCTCGTCTTGAGCCTCGTTCGTGATGATGTGGAGATCGTCACCAGGTGCGATGTTGTATCGGGGTGTGTACCCGCCGTCCGCGACGACCTCGGCATCGAAGCGGTCCTCGAGGTCTGCTTGGTCGATGAAGAGCGAGTTCCGGCCACACATACATCCTGATTCGACCGGGAGATTATTCAACGTGTCTGGATGTCTGAAAGCCCGGACTCGTTCGATTAGAGCTCGGTCGGGGGCAGCAGCTCACAGAGGACAGCTGCTTGGTCAAGAAGTGCGTCGAAGAGTCGTTCCGTCGGCCGATACAGCGCATGAAGTTCATCGACAGAATAGGTCGTTTTCTCATCGTCGTTGTCGGAGAGAAATCCACTTTCGAGAAGCGGGGCAAGGGTAGTATCTAGCGCAGCACCAGACCGTCCGGATTCGACTTCGAATGTGTGTCGAGAGAATTCAGGAAGGCACCGCGTACAACAGCTTAGGACGTGAGCACGTCGGTCGGCGAATAACTCGTTGAGAGAGGTTCGATGAGTTCGAGTCCAATAGTCGTCAAGCTTGACGTATGTACGGACGATCGGGGACATATCGTTGAGCGACCCATTGGCGTGAATGATCCCGAGATCGTTGAGTGCGTGTTGGTCTTGGATGCCCAATGACTCTCCCAGTGGGTGGAGAACAGTTTGGAGAGCATCGTGAAACCGTGAGGTGAGGAATTCTCCCGCGACAACGTGAGAGTTCCCGATGTTTCGAGTCGGGTGGATTGCTTCGTGATGATTCGGATCTCGGTGATCGACGTAGGTTCGTGGGTAGCTCATAGAGCACCGCATACAACGCAGTGTTGAGCATTAACATTCCGAGCGAGAGAATCTGAGTTGACAGCTGTGGTCTATTAACCAACGTCTTGATGCAAAGCGCAGATCTGTTGGTTAACAATAGGTAGGTCTTGATTCAGGAAATGGTCTCGGAAACAGCCCCCACACAGAGAATTCACGGGACTGTACCGTGATTGGATACAATCCATCTGTGTTCCCTGAAACGTGGAAGCGACACGCCGCGGCTTATCGGGATTGTGGACATCCAATCAAGTATGCCTGACCAATCGACAGCTCCCTCGAACCGTCTTGCTGTGGACCAGCCGACACGGGGAGCTGACCGCAATCGGTCCCTTGCTGACCAGGCCGATCCGGCTAGGGACGAGATGCTGTTGCCGCAGCTTGGTGACGGCATCACGTTGCTCGACGTCGAGGGAGGCCGCGGCGTCCCAATCCTTCAGTCGCTCGTGCTCGACCACCTCCTCCTGCATGACGGACCCGCCTTCTGGGTCGACGCAAATGGACACGCGACGACGACGACACTCGCCCAGATCGCGCCCAGTCAACGGTTGCTCAACCGAATCCACGTCGCCCGCGGATTCACTGCCTACCAGCACTACGGCGCCGTCTGTGATCTCCCGTCAGCGGTGAACAAGTCGATCCAGATGTCCACCACCGACGCCAGGGCGGCCGTTCGAGGGGAACCAAGTCGTGACGAGGACACGTCGCCCCACACACCCGCTCTCATCGTCGCGCCGGCCGTCGACGCCCAGTACCGTGCCGACGATACCCTCGGCGAAACCCACGCGAAAACCCTCCAGGCCCGCACCCTTGCCCGGTTGGCGACCTACGCCGAGGGGTACGACATCCCGGTTCTCGTTACGCGAAACGAACGAAACGAATTCACCGAACCGGTCGCGACGGTCGCCGACCACCACCTGGAATGCGAGCAAACCCGGATGGGGCCACGGATCGTGGGTGAAGACTTCGAGACACTCGTCTATCCCGTCGACGACGGCGCGTACTACCAGACGACGTTCGCGTACTGGCGGCAGCTGCTCGCGGCACGCGCCACGCAGGTCGGCGTGGAACCGACGACGCCGGCGCCGTCGACGCCGACCCCGGAGGGTGTCGGGACAGGAGTCACCGCTGACGGTGAGACGGTGGCGGCCACCGCGGATCCCCTGCTCGATGCGTGGACGGCGACCGGGACAGGAGGGCGATAGAGATGGGGCGCACAAACCCGACGTACCGGGATGCACTCCGGGCCATCGAAGAGCGCTGGGCGGAGTTCCGCCGGGCACTGCGGCGTCGCGACCAACCGCGCTTCGACCAGCTGTTCGAGTACGCCCGCAAGCACGCCGACGCGAGCGGGCTGTTGAACCACCAGAACCCGCTGCTGCCGGCGCTGCTCAGCATCGATCTCGAACAGGAGGCCCGCCTCGACGACCACGAGGAACGCCTCGAGGAGCTCGAAGCCGCGGTCGCAGCACGCGATGACCAAGAGAGTGCCCCACCGGACTCGAACCCGTGACGATGCCGTTCAGCATCGACTTCTTGGACGACGGCCGCGTCCTGGAGTGGGAGGCAACCGCCGACGGTGCCGTCGCGACCGAGCGCGATGACTACACCCCACGCTTCTACGTCGCCGCTCGCGACCCTGATGCCGACCTCGACCTCACGACGCTCCAGTCGGTGTACGACCAGCACCCGGACGTCGTCGCGACCGAACTGGTTGCGCGACGACCGGGCTTTCGACGGGACGAGGAGGCCGTTCTCGCAGTCGACGTTGCCCACATCGACCGCGTCACTCCACTCGCCCGGCAGACGCGCCAGCTGTCGGACTATCCAGTCGGGGATCTCGCCTGTTTCAACGTCGACTTCTCGCGGGAGTTCCGGTACTGTCTGGAGACCGGCGCCGATCCGACGCCGGCGAGCGAGCTGTCGACGCTCCGGCTCAGCGTCCCGGTGACCGAAACGAGCAACGACGTCTACGAGGAACTGTCCGTTGCCGGCGACACCGTCACCGGCTCGCCGACGGATATCCTGACCGCCGTCCAAGAGGCACTCGAAGCGCACGATCCGGACGTCCTGGTCTGCTCAACCAGCGAGATCGTCCCGACCCTGTACGAGATGGCGACGGACGCCGGCGTCGACGACTTCTCGCTGAGTCGGTGGCCGGACGTCGACTACCAGCAGCTCGCGAGCCGGTCGACGTACTCGAGCTACGGCCGCGTCGGCCACTCCCCGGCGCGGTACAACGTGCCCGGCCGGGCGATTATCGACGAGTCGAACACGTTCTTCTACGGGGAGACGAACCTCGACGGCGTCCTCGACCTCGTGTCGCGCTCGAAAAAGCCCGTCCAGGAACTTGCGTGGGCGTCGATCGGGAACGTGCTCACGGCGATCCAGATCTGCGAGGCCCACGACCGCGACATCCTCGTGCCATGGAACTCCTGGCGTCACGAGTTCTACAAGCCGATGGGGACGCTCCACGACGCCGACCGCGGTGGCTTCATCTTCGCGCCCGAGGTCGGCCTCCACGAGAACGTCCACGAACTCGACTTCTCCTCGTTGTACCCGAACATCATCTGTACGCGGAACGTCTCGCCGGACGTCATCCGGTGTGACTGCCACAGCGACCGCGACGACGTCCCCGGCCTCGGGTACTCGATCTGCGACGAGCGGGGTTACCTCGTCGACGTGCTACAGCCGATCATCGACGCACGCGACGAGATCAAGGCGACCATCCGTCACGAGAAGGAACGGGACGACCCCGACGAGGACCGACTGGCAGAACTCGAGGGGCGGTCGGGAGCGCTGAAGTGGATCCTCGTCGCCTGCTTCGGCTATCAAGGGTTCAGCAACGCGAAATTCGGCCGCATCGAGTGCCACGAAGCGATCAACGCGTTCGCTCGCGAGATTCTGCTGACGGCGAAACAGCGACTGGAAGCCGGCGGCTGGCGGGTCGTTCACGGCATCGTCGACTCCATCTGGGTGACCCCGGACCCCGACACCGACGACGATGACCGCGAGGACCTCGAGACGCTCGCGACGGCAATCACAGAAGAGGTCGAGATCCGGCTCGAACACGAAGCCCACTACGACTGGGTGGCGTTCGTCCCGCAGCGCGAGAGCGACGCCGGCGCGTTGACGAAGTACTTCGGGAAGGTCGCCGGCGACGACGACTTCAAGATACGCGGTATCGAAGCCCGGCAGCGTTCCACCCCACCGTTCATCAAGGACGTCCAGCGGGACTGTCTCGAACGGCTCGACGCGACTCGGTCACCGGACACCGTATTCGACTGTCTTCAGGACGCGATCAAGCGCCTCCACGCTGGAACGGTGCCGGTCGAGCAGCTCGTCGAACGGAATCGTGTCTCCAAGCCGCTGGAAGGGTACACGCAGAACACGCAGAACGTGGCGGCGCTGAAGCGGTCTCGGGACCAGGACCTCGCTATCCACCCGGGACAAGACATCGAGTACGTGGTCGTCGACGACGAGAAGAGTTCGCGAGAGCGAGTCGCGTTGGCCCACGAAGAGGTAGAGTCGTACGATGCGTCGTACTACGAGACGCAACTCGTCAGAGCTGTCGAGAGTGTGCTGTCACCGCTTGGCTGGGATCGGACGGAGATTCGACGCGAGATCGCGGAAACTCGTGAAACGGACTTGACCGCCTTCACCGAGATTGGAAGAAGTTAACCAACACCATCGAGGTATCGGGAGAGTTGTTGGTTAATACTGAGTGGAGACACGGAAGGGAGCTGGAGAGAATACTTCGCCCACACACCCCTCGTCCAGAGTGAAAACCAATCAAGAGAGTGGGGCGAGGTCCACGGGAAACGGGGGTTCTCGTGGGAGAAGCTCAGCAAGAATCACGGAAAGACCACCTGAGACGGAAGAACACGGAAGAAATGGAACAGCAAACACGAGCAGCGGTTCGAAACCACCCGGACGAATGCCGCCTTCGTCCTCTTCCCTGTGCTGAATGCACTTGGAGAGTGGTAGGAGGTAGGTAGTAATAAAACTTCTAGGTAATACTATGCAGGTTGGTATGTTTGGGGGAAACTTCGACTGTGTGCCGACTGCTGTTCGGGGCGTACTCGTCTCACGTCTTGTGATTTCGGTACTTGCCAGCCGACTCGTCGTGTGGTTTCCGTCGGGTCAACCGAGGGACTCTCGTAGCGTTTCACTCTGGACGAGGGGTGTGGGGGGTTCGATTCCATCGTCCGCGTATTATGAGACGTTGAAGGAACAATCGTCATTCTGACTATTCGCCAACCAGCGAACCGGCATCAAAGCCGAAATCGGGATTGGTATCTCCCGATCTCCCTCATCAATCGGAATCAAGATACCCGATCCCGACAGTTCCGATTGTACCCTGCTTTGCTTCGGATGGAGATCTGACCTGCGTCTTCACTCTTGATTGGGGGTGCCGACGAACGCTCGTCAGCATCACTCGAGGTTCACACTCCACTCCAGCTCGTCACACCAGCGCTTTCACTCTGGACGAGGGGTGTCTGCCGTGCGTCAGACGTCCAGGGCCGATGTGTCCTCTCATAGAAATGATTGGCTCTGTTGAAATCCTCAGAGAGTTACATGTTCGCCGTGTAATTCAATGAGATGAAGTCCCTCCCGAAGTCGCAGATTCTCCGGTTTACTGAGAAGGCGATCCATCTGGCACGGCGAGCTGTCTCTCGGTACTCCTCGAAATTCTCCAAACACCGCTATACACTTCCCCAGCACGTTGTTCTGCTCTGTCTCAAAGTTCGGAAGAACACGACCTATCGTGGCCTGCTTGATGAGTTAATCGAGATGCCACGCATTCGTCGAGTTCTTAGATTAGCCGAACTTCCCACGCCATCAACGCTCTGTAAAGCGTTCAATCGACTTGATATGGCTGTATGGCGTGCTATATTGACTCTCTCAGCGACGCTACTTCCGACGAGCGGTATCGTTGGTGTTGATGCGTCAGGGTTTGACCGCAGTCACGCTTCGAAACACTACACGAAACGAGCTGAACTCACGATTCAGCAGCTCAAAGTGACGTTGCTGGTCGATACGAAAGTGAACGCAATCCTCGATCTCCACGTGACGACAACACGAAAACACGATAGCCAGATTGCGCCGTCGTTGATCAAGCGCAACTCCGAGGATATTGGCATTCTCCTCGGAGACAAAGGCTACGACGATCAGAAAATCAGACGGCTCGCCCGGCAACACGAGATTCGGCCACTAATCAAGCATCGTGAGTTCACATCACTCCACAAGGCATGGAACGCTCGCTTAGACGCTGATCTCTACGGCCAGCGGAGTCAATCCGAGAGTGTGAACTCCACGCTCAAGCGAAAGTACGGTGCGTTCGTTCGATCACGACACTGGTGGAAACAGTTCCGTGAACTCACTATCGCTTGTCTCGTTCATAATCTCGACCGGTCACTCTGAGCGGTCGATCTGCGTACTTTAGATGAAAATCCGCGTGAGTATTAGTGAAATATATTGGTGTTTCCACGTTAAGCAAGAGCGCCATAGATCCAAACCATTTTGATTGGGTAATTCATCCCCTAATTTAATCGGCTGTTATAATCTCGCTCATGGATCAATTCCAAATTCTTCCGGGACATTGTGTGGTCCATGATGACTATATCGAGATCGAAAGTAACAAAATCACTAGAGCCAAGCGTCTCCTGAAAAATAGCCATACACTACAAATAATTCTGTCAACAACAGCTCTCTATCTGATATTGTCGATTGTTTTTAACACTAGTATATTTGTCAGAGAAGTCGCGGTAAATGGATTAGTTAGCGGTGTACTTTTGGGGTTTTTATTATTATCTGGGAAATATGTCTACAATAGGTATTTTGGAGTCTCTGACGAAACTAAAATTGAGTTTGGAACAATCCAACAGATCATCTTGTCCAAACCAAATAAGATCGGTCATCCACACATGATCATACAGTATCAGGAGAATGACTCTGAAAAACTCCGAGTAGTTCAATTGATGCCGACGTGGTCTAAGAGTGAAACAGATACTCTATCAGATGTTGAGGATATATTAGTCCAGAATGGTATTGAATATAAACGCCGTGAAGATCCTAAGTAACTTCTGGGCCGATCTTTCACATTCACTCTCTGAAAATAATATACGGCTTTATTGGGTTCCATTGAAGCAACTCTCAACTAATCGACACTAACCCAGTTGAAGCCAGCATACAATTCTCATTTACAGCCGTTTCACACGATTTTATGTCTGAATAATGGGATTTCAACAGAGCCAAATGATTGATTACCCGGTTCGGGAGATACACTCTGGACGGGGGGTGTCGTCTCAACCAAGTACGCTGATCCTGGATGGAGGGCTATTCACTCTTGACCAGGGGTGTGTCAAACCCGCTCCAGTCTGGCGTTTTCACTCTGGATTGGGGGTGCCGGTCTGCGTCGGTAACGCTTGCTCCGAATCCGATTTCACTCGGGACCGACTCGACCCTTTGTGAGGATTATACGCCAGCGACAAAACATCAGAAGACGACCATAGCCCGATTTACACTCTGGTCGAGGTAGCCAAATCATTAAGTAGGTCCCATCCGCGATGTCTGATATTGATGGCTGAGGAACCGTCCCAACTCTCTGACTTCGACGGCCGCTACGAGGATCCCGCTGACGATCCCCTCTTTGACTTTGATGAAGATGACCCCGACCGCGCCAACATTTTCGCTCGCAAGGAACTGCTGAAGGTTGGCCACGTCCCTGAAAGCGGCCGTATCGTCGGCCGGGATGGCGAGATCAAGGCCGTTGCTGCTGAACTCAGGCCAATCGTTCGTGGCGATCCGCCCAACAACGTGATTATTTACGGCAAAACGGGAACCGGGAAGTCGCTCGTTGCCCGTCACGTCACCGAACGAGCCCGGCGAGCCGCGGAGTCGAACGGTGTGTCCGTCGGCACGGTCTACGTCGACTGCGCGCAGCACAACACACAGACACGCGTCGCGAGGACGGTGACTCGTTCACTCAACGAGACGGACGAGACTGACTTCGATATTCCACGCGCAGGGATTGGCAGCGGTGAATACTACGACTATCTCTGGGAGATTCTGGATACTGCCTACGAGTCAGTCATCATCATTCTCGACGAGGTCGACCGACTCGATGACGATGATATTCTTATGCAGCTCTCGCGAGCTCGCGAATCGGGGAAAGCGGATTGCCACCTGGGCGTCATCGCCGTCAGCAACAAGATCGAGTATCGCGACCAGCTGAACGAACGCGTTAAGTCCAGTCTTCGCGAGGAGGAATTCGTCTTCCAACCCTACGACGCGAATCAACTGCGCGAGATTATGAAGCACCGACGGGACGCGTTCCATGATGGCGTTCTCTCGGATGATGTGATCCCGCTGACGGCGGCACTAGCCGCTCAAGAACACGGTGACGCCAGAAAGGCCATCGAAATTCTTCGTCACGCCGGCGAACTAGCCGAACGAGAAAACGTCGATACAGTCGTTGAGGAACACGTTCGTGATGCTCAGGAGTGGGCTGAAATCGATCGGTTCGAGGAGCTGCTACGCGGGTCGACGACCCAGGTCAAATTCATCCTCTATTCGCTCGCGCTGCTCACCGAAGAGAATCCGAACGAGGATGGATTCTCCACCAACCGGATTTACGAACGGTATCAAGCGACGACAGAGAAGGCTGATGCGAAGACTCTCAGCGAGCACCGCGTCTACGAGCTGTTGAAAGAGCAGGCATTCCTCGGCGTCGTTGAATCAACTCGGACCGGGGGTGGCCGGGGTGAAGGCAGTTATCTCGAGCACCGGCTGGTTCAGGACACCGGCATCGTGCTGAAATCTGTCCTCCGGGATAGCCGGCTGGAAGACCTGGCCTAGCTCCCGTTTCGGTCACCGACCACACCCCTGATCACGAGTGTATCTCTCGATACGTCGGAAACGTGGGGTGGGTGATCCGAGATCGTCTTCTACTCCCAATAATCGACTTTGGCCGGGTGACGAAACGACGGAAACGTGGGGGGTGTGATCCCCTCGATCGTGGCTGCGTTCCCTCCACCGACCTCCGGTTACGACGGAAACATGGGGTGGGTATCTTCTCTCCGAGTGTTACCTGTTTGGACTGACCGGACCCATTCACACTGAGGGGTGTGGCGTGGGTTGAATCCATTCACACTCTGGGGTGTGTCCTCTGCTACTAATTGCGCTGAACAAACACCCAGCTACGGTTCACTATCGTCTACTCGTCGGGACTGACGGGGCCTTTATACTGGGAACGAATTTTTTCGCCCTCTCGCCACTGCCAGTAGTAGTAGCGGTTGTCGTTAATCTCCTTGATCGTGATCGTGGCCTTCGCCGGGACGTCGTCCGGCAAATCGTCGGGGCGTTCTTCGATTTCGCTTTCATCTGAGTCCTCTTCGAGACGTGCCTCGCGAGCTTTGTGCTCAGCTAGCTCTTCAGCGTAGCGGGCAACGTACTGGAGTTGTTCAGAAGAGGACTCGTTGAGCGTATTGACGAGGTCTGTCGGGAGTTCCGCCGGCGGCCTCGGTGGCTCGTAGGACATCAGCGGTCGCCTCGAGTTAACCAACAAAAACCGCATCGGCATAGATTTGTTGGTTAATAAGATATCGCCCCGTCACGGGCTGAAGAGTATGAATAGCAAACTATTCCGGAATAGAACGTTCCATTAGATGTCGTCGGGACGGGGCGCGTTCTCGTACTTGACCATCTTCTCGGGCTTGTCGGAGATGGTCTCATAGATCTGCTGAAGCGTCTCTTCAGCGGCGAGCAGGTTGTGTTCCTCCAGGAACTCCCGACCCGCTTTGGTGAGTCCGTAGAACTTCCAGGGGTAGCCCTGTCGGCGCTGGTCGTCGTCCAGGGCGACCTCCTTCACGATGCCCTCACCGATCAGCTTCTGGATGTGCTTGTAGACAGTGGCGTCACTCACGCTGGGGTTGAGCTCCTCGAGTTCGTACATCGAAGGAAGCTGCTCGGGGTGCTGGAGGATGTTGTTGATCAGGGCAAACCGCGTCTGCTGAGTGACAAAGTGGATGAGTTCCCGTGGTGTCGTGCTCTCACCGTTCCCAAGGCCATCATCCATATCCGTGTGTTCAATCGAGTACGCCAAAGTAGTTTACCCCAGAGTAAACTACTGAGCAGGAAAGACTGAGGAGCAAGATAGGACCTACGCCTGTGGTGGAAGCTGACCATCTGGACGTGGGACCTGCCCCTGTTTGATTTCGTGGTCGACGCGACGCATATGTTTGCAGCCACCGTCTGGAGCGCGCTGCTGCCAATCGGGACAGGTACAGGATTGCCCGATGATATCGACTTCGTATCGATTTCCGGACGCCGCTTCGACTTCGTAGCGACCACCCTTGGCGAGTAGAGAGACGGTCATCGCTTCCTCGACAGCGCGTTTCGTTCGTGGCTCGAGATCATCGGCCGAGGTGGAGCCGTCTGATACGAGCATTCGGTCGCGAACGTCTCCCGCCTGTCCGCCGTCTGGAGCGACAGCGCTTCCAATCTCCTGAATCCGGTTTTCCAAGAGTGCTTCCGCAAGGTTCCCCTCCGGCCAGAGAAAGTGGACTTCTCGTCGCTCTCGATGATCGTAGGAGCCACAGGTGGTGGCATTCCCTTCCCAGACTCGCCATGCCCCCAGCGCGGCCATCACGGTGAGGATGCCCCGAGGAACCGGTGTTTGGTCCTCAGGGTAGAACACTCGAAAGCGCGTACAGTCGTCCTGTGGCGGTACTGTGTCCCACCACTCGACGTCGGACCCCCAACTGTCGTACATCGCTTGATCCCGGCCGTATCCAACCGTCACGCCATCGACCTGCGGGACCTCTTCGGGGATCGCGTTGGCATCGCCTTCGAGGAGTCGGAGTACAGCGTACCGGAGATACTCGTGTGTAGGGGAGTTCGTGGTTTGGGCGATCTGGTCGTACTGCTCTGCGACTCGCTCCGCTTCTGCCAGAACGGCTCTGAGATGTCGCTCTGTCATATTTCGGTGAGGCTGGAATGCGCCTCCACCCCTCGGCGGGCGCTCAAAAACTTAACCAACGCACCAGCCAGATATCCTGAATTGTTGGTTAATCGCCAGAGATCCGGATGCGACACTCATCGGTCATCCACACCGACATCGGCCGTTGCCTACGGCGATCCCTGTTGGGAGATCACCGTGTCCAACTGTTCCCAGACCATTTCGAACGCCGGCGGATCACCGGTTAGATCCGGCAGCGTGGTCTCCCACTGGTGGCGGATCGTCTCTTGTTGCTCGTCCGGGAGTCCGTCGTTCAGATCAACGGTGAGCCCATCGTGTTTACACTTCGCGTCGAAGGCGGGCCCCACGTCGGCAAAGTTGATCGCGACTGAATCGGTTTCGAGCAGCTGATAGAGATCATAGTAGTCACGGGCGGCTCCGCGCTGGTAGATCGCTCGGAGCTTTTCGGCGAAGATCTCCTCGACGCTGTACGCCTGGAGATCGAATTCGGGCACGTCTTCGTACGCGTGCGTGTGCTGAACAGGGTCGAAGGCGACGTGCTCGTCGACCATCACGTCGATGCTGGTCGTGTTGGGGTGGTTAAGTACGGCGCGGTACTGAATGCTGATGTCGACGTAGTGGGTCGGGTAGTGGTCCTGCTGGGATTCGTGGTGCTCGCGAATCTCGAATTCGATGCCAGAGCGGTCGGCAATCGTATCGAGGACCGTTCGGAGCTCCTGTTTGGACCCCTGGTACTCCCCTTCTACGCCAAAATCGAGGTCCTCCGAGAACCGCCACGATTGCGGGAAATACAGCTTGGACAGCGCGGTCCCGCCTTTGAACAGGAGGTTGTCGCCGTAGCCGCTCGTGAAGATGCCCCAGAGGAGCCACGAATTAACGTAGTTCTTCTCGGCGTACCCTTGCCGAACGCCCAGTTCACGAGCGAGAATCCGGAGCCGCTCCTGACTGATCATCGCGATCAGGACTCCGTCGGCTCCAGTATGGCTGGCTCGACGTTGATTCGGAGGCGATACGTACTGTCGGTCGATCCGGTGTCGGGCCGCGTCGGGTCCAGTGAGGAATATCCACTCGTGAACGACGCGACGAGCTCTTCGCGGGCGGGGAGGTCGATGCCGAGCTGGTCGGCGAGGTAGACGATTCGCTTGGTCGCAGCGCCGTTGTCGAGGCGTTCGAGGTACTCGCCGACAGTGACCCAGTCGCAACCCCGTTCGTCGGCAGCACGCATCGCGGTCGCAAGTTCCCGAAGGCCTCCACAGAACTCGGGGTGGTCCGCACAGTCGACCAGCGTCTTTTCTAGGTCGCTGACCTGAACGGTCGTGCCCTCGACCGATGTCGGCTCAAAGCCGAAGAATTTCTGCTCGGTGACTGTCGTGACGCGGTACGGGACGCCGTGGATCTCCCTGCTTTGCGCTCGGGTCGGCGTGACGACGTACACCGTCCGGGGAACCTGTTCGGTCAGCCCGTGGTGGCTGAGGGCGCTGTAGTAGCCGATGTACATCGGCTCGGCGACGTGGGCAGCGATGAGGTACTCGTGGGTGGTGTACACGGCCTCCTCGCCGGCAGTGAGTGGAATGATGAGATACGTGCCCGGGAAGAGCCGGTCGAGCCAGCCCTTCTCGGTGAGCCGGGAGGCGATCTCGCGGGCGGTGTTTGAGGGTACCTCCAGCGTCGTCTCGATGTCGTCGACGGAGATGATCTGGTGACCCGCGCCAGCGAGTCGTGCAAGGAGTCGACTTTCTCGAGTCGAGAGACCCTGGCGCATATTTTGCGTTTGTTCTATGGTACTCATACCTGCGTTTCTTACATAGAGTATAAACACGGGCCTGCTTTAGCCTTGCGACTGTCGCGAACGGCGGAGACGAGCAGACTTAACCAACGAAATTGGGGGTGTCGAGTCGAGTGTTGGTTAAGAATTCAGACGGCGTCTTCGAGCACGTCGATGAGCTCTTCTGCTGTGGAACTGATCCGGTCGAGACGGTTACGAACGATCTCGGGATCGTCCGACTCCCACGCGGCTAGGTAGAACGCCGACCCACTGGTATCCAGCCCCCAGTACCGCCCGACGACGTAGGCGACGGCTTCGGCCTCGACTTCGCGTTTCGCCCGCTCGGTGTCGTCGTCGACGTCGAAGTGGAGCAGGCCGTGTGCGTACTCGTGGATCAGCGTCCGCGCAAGGTCGGCATCGTTCGCCCGATCACGCACCTCGACCCGCGGTTGCATATCGACGAGACTCAGCTGCTCGCAGATGCCTTTCGCCTCGCCGTGCGTCCACTCCGCTTCCGGAACGATCCGCACCGTCACGCCAAGCTCGTCGGCGGCTCCAGTCAGCCGACCGACGAGGTCGCCGGCATCCCCGGTGGCTTCCGTATCGAGATCAGGAAGCGGTTCGCCTTCGGTCTGAGAGACGTCGAACACCGGCGCAGGCTTGAACCCGACCAGCCCCTCGGACCACTCTTCGGGCGGTGTCTCGTCGTACTCACAGTCGCTGTTCTCGTGGTAGCTCGGCGAGTTCTCGCACTCCGGACACTGCTTGGTGATGATCGGGGCCCAAATCCAGATGGCCGATTCGCCCTCTTGGACGTGCCTGTCGAACTCCTCCTGCCACGTTCGGTAGCCGGCGACCTTTGTCGCGTCGGGGTACTGCCGCTTGATCAGCAGCGTGTTTCGATAGGAGTAGTCGTGGAAGCGGCTCTGGACATCGAGCCATTCCTGGAACTCACCGCTGGCCTGCGCGTCGTCGACCCCGGCGACGAGGTCGTCGATCCACTGTTCGATGGTACTGTTCATCTCGTCGGATCGCGTGTCGGTCTGGTCGAAGGAGACCGACGAGTCTCTGGTCGTGGACATCGTGTTCACCGAATCGAATTCACGGCGACTGCGTCTGTTCAGACCGCGCCGCACCCCTCAGGGGCGTTCAAAAACCGCTCTGCCGGTCAGCGGAGCTCGTGGTGTTCGTCCGCAAAGCCGACCGTGACGAGGTACTCGAGGAACTCGTCGAAGCGCTCGACGTCGCTGGGTGTGTCAGTCGCAAGGTGACGCGTCCACTCGATGGCCCACTGGAAGGCGGGATCTGTCCCGCCCTTGCCGTGTAGATACCACCACCGGGCCGCTTTGAGAACCACTATGGGGTTCGTCGGCGGCTGCTCACCGGCGAGCCCACGGGTGATGGATTCGATTTCGTCAGGGACGTCGGCGGGATCGACCTCCGCTGATTGCGTGTTGTCGATATCAACGGGAATATCGTCGACCGAGACGTTGTCGGGACTCTGTTGTTGACTCAATGGACGTCACCTCGGAAAGCTTTCGAAGAAGCTCTGGCGCTCTCCGGGAGCACGAAAAACAGGCCACCCAGTTACGTGGGAGGGCTTTTGACCGGTCAGCATCAATGAAGACCAACCAATCGATGTCGCACTGTAGGTCTGCCTTGCCCCGAGCGACTCTCCCGGTGATAACTATACCGGGATTTTGTTAACGTAGTCGGCGTCGGTGAGAGTGGCTTGGACGCGAATAACGTACGGACAATTCGGTATATGGAACTCTGACTGTGGAATGGCAAGAATCGGATCGTTTTTTGAAACCGGTCTGAGCCCTTCGTAGTGTAATTCAGCTCCGGAGACTCTTGAATGGGAATCGCACCGATACTGTTGAGAAGCTCGACAGCCAGCCACACCGTCGAGTGACTGATACACGGGACATCGACGACAAGGTTCGGAAATTCCGTGTCGTGGGCGCTGGAGAGCAATCAAAGAATGTCGTCTGTAGCGCCGATACGAAAGTCGTTATTGCTCTGGAATGTCGCGTACTTCGAGTTCTCCGTTTGGTAAGATGTATGCCCCGAGATTAATCTCAGTACTGGACCACATCCTTCCCAAATCTGGACCGTCCTGACCAGGTACTTCCCATTCGTGAGTAACAGACAAGCTATTATCAGAGGTTACAGTTACAAAGTAGATCCCATCGCTTATTGCGGCACGTTCTATTGTGAATCCATTATGAGGTCTAACAGTGTAGGTTTCGGAAAACTGTGTTTTCCTACTATCCGTTCGACTGCTAGCTGGTGCTATCTCAATTTCTACTGTTTGCTCTTTCTGGCTAAAGTTGACTAATCGAATCCCACGGTATCTGTCGTTGCTCGACTCAGTCGGGGTCCTGGCCCTGATGCGCTTAGTCTCTGCTCGTATGAATTCTCCTCGGGTGAGGTAGTACAGAGTCGGGTTGGTAATTCCTTCGCCAGTTGACCGTCCGCTTTCATCACGAGACTCGACCGAAAAGGCACATTGTACAACAACGCAGAACGCATTTCCGCTCTGGCGTTCAATAGCGGCGTAGCAATCGTAATCTAGGTCAATTATATTGCTATCATTCTGGATATATTCATTATATCTGGTTACTTCTTCATACATTTTTGCGAACCGAATGGCAGACTCCTCATCTAACTCATCTGGAGCCTCGGGATGCTCCTTCGATTCAATTGAAGACGGTCTACCGAATAGACAGCCGCTGAGCGCAATTTTAGTCCCAATCGCCGATGTTGCGAGAAACGCTCGACGATTCATACAGATTCTTTTCCCACCGGTTCTTATATTTTGTGTAGAATGTATTTTTACACGTCTAATAGTTACATCTACGTTCGAATTAATTAATGTACTAGATTCTGCCCGTAAATTATAAGTAGTTAGTTTGCTAATAAGATTTCATGGGATCTAACCAAAGATCCTCGCGGAAGAAAGCTGTACAGATCGGCAGACGGAGTTTCCTCGCTACGACAGCGACACTTGCTGGAACAAGCGTCACTGTTGTCGAAGCCTCCGACGAGGCGGTTGATCGGTTTAGCCTTGGAAAGCGAGGATTCATCGAAACTTCAGTGACACATAAAGGTGCTCCCGACTACCCGAGATCGCAGGGGCATCGATATGTAGCAGATTATATTATTGAAGATTCATTACTTTCGTTAATAAATTTTCCCATTGAAACAATCAAAAATAATAAAACTATCGTCACCACCGGAAAAAAAATACAATAAATTGGGAAGCGTTGATTTTGATTCCCCCTCTCAAAAATCACTGATTATTGACCGAGATTACCGCTATCTTGAAGAAACTACACTAACACTTGAAGATGAATACTCCACTCCAACAGTAGTAACCAAGGAAAGGGACGATGGAAAAATCCGATTTGAAGTAGATGATCAAGTAATAGATGTCTCTCCTGGTGAGGAAAGAAAAATCGAAATTTCTGATCAGAAAATCAACGTTTTGGAACGGAATGAAAATGGAGACACTAAAGTAGTGAGAGAATCAGTGACGCCTATTCTCAACGTATTTAACCATGGTTTGGTTGATATCTATGGCAGTCGTAACAACGCGATTGTCCCTGCGGACACAAGAGATCCATTTGGACGGTCGATCGTTGATTATTTCGAAAAGGCTAGCAATCTTAACATCCCCGATGGGCCTTCATTTGTCGTGATTCCCAATGAGGTGTTGAAATAATGCCATCTACGGATATCTACCTCGTTGGAACGGAGAACTACTATGATAACTACGACTCTAGTCAGTGGCCCGAACAATATCCGGCATCTCTGATGGGTAATATCGCAGACTGGTGTGAGGTGACTTGGTCTGATTGGGTTGACCAAGAATTAGGATACGAATCTAATTGGAATGCGCGCGGAGGTCAAATTCCAGAGTCTACACTCTCAAACTCATCGTTGTCACAGCGAAGGACAGACGCTGATAATTGGCTCCAAAACAACTGGAAATATTACGATGAGTGTGACGCTGTTTTGGTTATTGATTATAAATCACTCTCTGATGGTCTCCTCGGATATGCTTACATTGGGACAGCGGGCGATAGCCAAAACAAGACTGGAATAGTCAATATGGAACCCTTTGAGGGTGGATCCCCAAGCAATTTCTTTGATGAGGTTGAGTATTATGGGACCTCATTCCATGAGGTTTGTCACCTGTATGATGCGGTTCACTCCGATGGAGGAATATATAATGATGACGAAACTTCGTTAATGGTCTCCATAGCCGACGATACAAACCAGTGTTATGACGAAGGTGAAAAAGAAGTTAGAACTAGGAATGTACACGGTTGCGCACATACCGCCGTCAGGTATCATATGGATCAAAACTTGTAGCATATTGAACAGGTGGGGGTAAACGTCGTCGAACTTGGCCGCTGATTGACCGTGGGCTGGTCGAGATTCCGCTTTTTGTCGAGTACGTAGACACCGACTATGGCCGGTGAAACGGGAAGTATACCGTTGTCTGTACAAAGGGTCCAGTACCGTGAGGATGTGGTACATTGTCCGTGCGGGCGCCCAGTCTGTGTCCGTCCGTTTAGTAACGCCTTCAAACTGGAAATAGAACGCGTACGTCTTCGCAGTGGTGATCACCGCTAAAAGTCTGACACCGACCGCCTTGGCCAGCAATTGTTACAATACATCGTGGATGGGTGCTGGAAGTCCAAGCTGTCGGCTCGCAAACTCTAGATCAAAGAGTACTGCCACGAACAGAGTCGCGCCGACCTAGATCAGCGCCAACCCGGCGACTGCGTCTGTTCAGACCGCGCCGCACCCCTCAGGGGCGTTCAAAAAACCGCTCTGTCGGTCAGCGGAGCTCGTGACGTTCGTCCGCAAAGCCAACCGAGACGAGGTACTCGAGGAACTCGTCGAACCGCTCGACGTCACCAGGCGTGTCGGTCGCAAGGTGACACATGGCGAGCGAAAGCCACCCCTAAAAGGGTGTAACCGACAGCATGGCTCGGCAATCCGGGCTCTATTGCTCGTCTGGATGTTCTATCGCTCCCAACCCCGCTTCGATGATCTCCCGATAGGCTTCTTCGAGAGTCACGTCCTGCTGTTCGGCGTAGTCTTTCACGCGCCCGTTCAGCGTGTGCGAGATGTCGATGTTTGGTCGCATCGTTAATGTCCAAAAGACATTTAGACAGTCAAGAACAAATGTCTGTTGTCGTGAGGCGAACCAATACGTTCGCGGTGCGCCCTCTCTCCGAGCAGGATGAGCAGTTGCTCCGCGAACTGTTAGACGCCTCTGCCAGCCTCTGGAACGAACTGAACTACGAGCGTCGCCGGAACTTTTTCGACGGCGAGAGTGTGTGGGATACCGCCGACTATCGCAAGCAGTATGTCGGCGTCCTCGGCTCCGCCACCGCTCAACAGGTCATCCGTAAGAACAGCGAGGCGTGGCGGTCTTTTTTCGCAGCCAGAGAGGATGGCGAGGACACCGCCCCGCCCGGCTACTGGGGCAACGAGGACGACGGCAGGGAGTTGCGAACGTACATCCGTAACGACCAGTACACCCTCGAAACCGGCGAGCGGAGCCGCCTCGAAATCCCCATCGGCCAAGACCTGAAAAACGAGTACGGGCTTGGCTACCACGACCGACTGCGCCTCGAAGTTGCTGGCGACCCAAACTGGGAGGGCGAACAGGGCCGGTTAGAACTGTACTACGACGAGGTCGATGACACGTTCAGGGCTATTCAACCCGTCACCGTACCTGATTCTCGACGGGATTCACCACTAGCCGAGGAATCGGCTGCCTTGGATGTCGGCGCGAACAACCTCGTCGCCTGTACGACCACGACCGGCCAGCAGTACCTCTACGAGGGCCGCGATCTGTTCGCCCGCTTCCGGGAAACCACCGAGGAGATCGCCCGCTTACAGTCCAAACTCCGTGAGGGTCGGTACAGCAGTCGCCGGATTCGACGCCTGTACCGCAAGCGGACACGCCGACGCGACCACGCACAGGATGCGCTCGTCCGCGACCTGATCGAACGACTATTTGAAGAAGGCGTTGCGACCGTATATGTGGGCGATCTCACCGACGTGCTATCCAAGCACTGGTCCGCAGAGGTGAACGACAAAAACCACCAGTTCTGGGCATACCGGTCGTTCATCGACCGGCTTGCGACTACCGCCGAGGAGTACGGTATCACGGTCGAAGTCCGCTCAGAAGCATACACGACGGCGGAGTGTCCAGTGTGTGGCGAACGAGAGATGACGGAGCGGGACGGCGACGTGTTCCGCTGTTTGTGTGGCTACGAGGGGCACGCCGACCTCGGTGCGTCACGGACATTCCTTGAACGACAGGCTGGCGAATCCGAAGTCGGGTCGATGGCACGGCCCGTGCGCCTCATGTGGGACGACCACAACTGGTCGGAGTCACCACGCTCTCCCGAGAGGGCCAGTCCCAACGAGGAGCGCACAAACCGGAGTACCCGCACGGGGAAACTTGCCTCCGTGGAGACGGCATAGCCAACATCCCCACCGGAGGAATCCAACCCCTTCAGGGGTGGGAGGATGTCAATCACTGGAAGTCACCTCTGAGAGCTTTTGAAGGAGTCCTTGCCCTCTCTGGGGCCACAAAAAACGGGTCGCGACGTCACGTCGGCGGGAGGTAGACGCTCTGTTCGCCGGCGTGATTTTTGAACTAGATTGGTTCCGTTGGAATCCTCAGAAGTGACCGTTTCTATTGCGTTGCGGACAGTACAGGCTGTTCAACAATTAAGCCGACTGTATACGCGTCGCCATCCATCTGATGCCGGACCCCGCAACGTAGCCGATTGTTCCGATGATGACCGCAAGCGCTAGGCCAAAATTGACGCTTGTTTCGAGTCCCCCAAGTAATTCGGCGCGGGCAGACCCGTATGCGAACCCCGACATTCTCGGCGAGGTGTACCGGCCTGCCCCCATCCACTCACCAGAGAGATAACCGACGAGTGGTGGAAAAGCGTACCCCCAGAGGCTAACCAGCCATAGTGTGCCGACGGTTGGGACTAAGCCCGCACCGAATATCCCCGCAATGACGGCAGTTCCCGGAACAATCACAAGCCAGCCCCAGAACTCATAGAGGCGAACACCCACACCGAGGAGGAACGCGACGGACGCGAGACTCAAAAGACCGACAACAGAACCGATAACAGCCCAACGAGGGAGACGGTCACCGAGGATGTGTCTCCGGACCCGACCATTGTTGAGATGTCTCATACCCTTTGTTTCACTTCCGGATTATTAGTTGTTTGGCCGAGTGCGCAATTCCTGTCGACCGCCTGTTTCAGGCGAGATACTCTGTTGAGGTGTTTTACAAGAATTCAACAACCCCTATTTTCTTTCAGATGATGACTCAAAGAAAATCCGAATTAGCTTCCTGTTTCACGCGATTGTATTGATCTTCCGCCCAATCAAGCGCATCTGGGGTATCATTCATGAGAATTCCACGCACTCCCTGTTCCGTGAAAATGATGATACCTGCCTCAGACGAATCAACAATCCAGAGGCCAAAACTAAACGGCATCGTAGCAGTGTGTAAACTGACATTACTGTCGTCTTGTAGTTTATTTGTAAGTGATGAAAATACGGCACGCATCCGTTCAAATACGTCGGGTGGGATAATTAAATCGAGAGAGTAATCTTCAGTACTGCGTACACGTTCGTAGAGCTCCTCAGCGAAGCCAGTAATCACGACTGGGGTAATAATGGTAATATATTTACCAGTTTCGACACTATCTAGCAACAGTTGTATAATGGCATCTGGCATCGACGGGTCAGCTCTGTTGACACTTGCCCCCTCAAGAAACGGGTAATCAATCATATCCGTTGTTGAAAGTTCGTTGATTAGTGGACCTGCCTCAACAAGACTCTCCAGCCGACCCAGATATGCTTCTCGTGCCCTGTAACTACACCTTCCGAGTGGCGTAGGTTTCCACACGCCGTCTTTGTAGACCACGAACTCACTATCGGCGAGGTCACGCAAAGCGCGGTCCAGCGTAGAACGTGAGACATCAACCACCTCTTCCAGTTCGCTCTTTGAGCGAGGCTGATCCATTAGGATGTGAAGGAACGAGTAGCGTTCGGAGAGGACACTGTCGGGGTCATCGCTTGATGAATAACCCATACTTACTCCTTAGTCCAGCAATCAGTTAAATTTTTCACATTTAAATAGGTTAATTCACTAGGAGTAAAATAATACTATTCACTATATTCAAGAAAATCAAACTGGAGGAGTGGGCATCAATATGTAGGGTGGTATCTCATTATATGAAAAAATTATCGGCCGGTAAGGTGAATATAACATGGCATTATTCCTTGTGTGTGGTGTGATCACATGGCCACTAAACAAAAAGACGTTCAAGCTGGTCAAAATCAAGACGAGTCGAATGAAGCGACCACTACTGAGAGTAGCTCGCGCAGAAATGAAGAGTGCTCAACAGATACTCAGAAACGGACAATATCTAGTCGACGGTCCACATTAAAAACCGTCGGTATACTTGGAGTGGGTTCATTTGGCTTTTCACGGGTGGGTGTCGCATCTTCTGAGAAAAAATCAGATGAAAAAGAAATCGACTACGCACTTCGTCGAGAAGAGCCAGGAGACCCAACCTCCGCAATCACAAAACGGACTAAGAGAGTTCCTCGAGACTGGTACCGTTCGCTCAAGAGGAGTGAAAAAGTCCGTAAGAGAAAAAATTTTGAATCAAAACCATATGTAGGTGAGGTTGATCTGATTCCACCAATACACGGTGGAGCAGGACCACAAATTCAGGTTGGAGTCATTCAGAATCCCGACGGCTCAGCTCATCCTGATCTTCCCTCTACTCAGGAGGCAAAAGACAAGATTCCTACAGAAGTTGAGCGAATTCCAGTTGATGTCCACGAAGTCACTGAGTTTAGAAACGGCTGCTACGAATACGATTACGGCGATAGTGTCCCAGCAGGTGCCGAAATGGAGGTCGGATATGAGACCGGTTATTGTACTATGGGAGCGCAACTGAACAAGGACGGGAACTCATACTTTTCGACATGCCAGCATATATTTTATAATGACGATCCTAAATCAAGAAAGTTGTACAATCAAGATGATGATGCTGCGATTGGTGACGTTATAGAATCATACTGCACGTACGATTTTGTTGTTGCTGAGCCAATCAATGGCCACACACCGACATATAGGTTGGCAGATCCCAATGGAACCCTTTCGGACCTAACTATCGTTGAGCAGTTTACAAAAAATGCGCTTCATGATAAAGTAGCTAATGATGAAGAATTGACCAAAAGAGGTGTTAAAACCTGTGAAACTACTGGAAAGATCCGATCGGCTAATGGATATATTGGGCCTGTTGACATAGGGTGCGGTTTCCGAAATCATCAAGTGAAATGGGGAAAAGATGATGGTGACTTTGACCCGGGTGATAGCGGATCCATAGTCTATCAGAAGGTGGGAAGTGATCAAGTTGCTGTTGCTGGAACTTGTAACGGGTGGGACCCTGTTAATAGATATATCGTATATGGCCAATCAGCTTACTCTATCAAGAATAACAAAGGGTACACCTATATTTAAAATAATATTAGATATGAGCGTTTATAAAAATACTCTGTAATAAGCTTTGTTTGTGCTAGGTTCTCCGAGAATTAACGTTTTTGATGATTGCTTGGCTTGACGTCTTATTTCACAGAATAATCATTCAACAGCATCGTTGCTCGCGGGCGGTGACCCCCGCACCCCTCTCTGGGGGCACGAAAAACAGGTCGCGAAGCCACGCCGGCGGGAGGTAGACGCTCTGCTCGCTGGCGATCTCCTCCAGGTTGTTCCGGTGGCGGTGGCTGAAGTAGCCTTCGTAGCTGCAGTATCCACAGCTTGCGCCGGTATCGTATTCGGCGACGTATGGGCCGCGGCGGGTTCGCCAGACGTTCGTCCCGCACTCGGTACAGGCGGCGTCCTCGAGATCGGCAGGACTCGGTCCCTCGTACTCGACGTCGAGCCCCTCGTCTTGCGGTGTCGTTTCGGGCCAGATTCCGTGGGTCCTCCAAAACTCACGGACGCGGGCGAGGCTGTGGCGCACCGTCTTTCGGACGGTGACGTGGTCAGCGTGGCGACCGCTGTCGTCCCAGCCGTCGGCCGTCCAGAACTCACCGAACTGCGCGCCGCGATGCAGCCCGTTCCAGTCGACGCCGACGATGTCGGCTGGTGGCTCGTCCGTGAGTGTCGGTCTGGTCAGCTGTCGAATGGCGTCGAGCTGCTTGGGCGGACTCCCGCCGAGGATGTGGACGTGCCGCCCTCTCCAATCGGCTGGGTCGGAGAATTCGTGGGCCAGGCGGTCGGCGTATCCCCGTGAATACCCGAGGACGAGGGTCTCGGGTATCGCGTCGATCACCGCCCGCGACTTCGGAACGACGATGAGCTCGGCCTCTGGATAGCTCGCTTGGATCTCACGAGCAGCAGCGACGTGGGCGTCGATGTCGTCGATTTCGTCGACGTCTCCGATGACCCCGACCTCTGGTTCGTACTCGAAAAAGCGGTCGACGAACCGGTCCAGATCGGGATTCTGGAAATCGTTGTCGAGCATCCCAACGGGAATCTCGAGATTCAGGTACTGGTCCGTCTGATACCCACAGTCTTCCCGAAACCCGGGGAGAAATCCAAGGGCTAGAGCATCGCCGGCAAAGGGAGCTCGGTGGAGGAACGCCACGAAGTCTGTTTGTCTGGCGGCGGCGATTTCCCGGGCGGTGCTGGCGCTGGAGCTCAGCTCGAGAGACATGATTAGGCTCGCGAGGCCGCTGCTGGCTGCCCCGCACCCATTCAGGGGCCCGAAAAACCGGAGCACATGCTGTTAACCAACAATAGGAGAACTCACGCGGAATATGTTGGTTAAGAACAAAGCTTACTCTTCGCCCTCACGCAGCTCTTCGGCCTTCCACTTGAGCCGGCGCAGAATCTGCGTTCGATTTTGGTGGGTGTTCTCGTAGGCAACACACTCTTGCAGGGTTTCCATATCCGGAATCGTCGCGATTCCTGCCTTGACCAGGCGCGTGTTCGATGCTTCAAGCCGCTTCTCTGGCGGGAATTCGTCGCTCTCTTCGTCGTTAGTGGTTCCCATCTCGAAGAGCCTCCACCCCTTTGGGGCCGACACAAACAACTCTCCGGACGATGACGCCCCATCTCTAATAGAGATAAAACCGATACAACAGTTACCGTAATGGTCATCCCCCGCGAGTGTTTACAGCCCCGTATGGAGCGAAAGACGATCTCCGTCACCGGGATGTCGTGCAACGGGTGCGAACAGAACGTGGAGACCGCCCTGCGAAACCTCGACGGTGTGAGTCGGGTCGAGGCCAATCACGACGCTGACACGGTCGACGTGGTCCTCGAGGATGGAGTCTCAAACGACGACGTGAACGCGGCAATCGAACAGGCTGGCTACGACGTCGTGGCTTAGTCGGCCGTCACTCGGCTGTCTCCACGTTCGCCGTCGGTCCGTTCTTCTAGGGCGAACTTGGTGTTGACACCCTCGCCGGAGAGGAGCTGACCAGCGAAGCTGTTGGCGAGGACGGCCGAGACAGACAACACCATCGCAAGCATCGCGAACACCGGGTGAACGAGCCCCGTGGTCGCGGCGGCGACGCCGATGCCGTTGAACGCGAAGGCCGTCGCGAGGTTCTGACGGGTCTTCCGGTAGCTCTCTTTTCCGATCTCGTAGGCATCCATCACGCCACCAAGCCGGTCGCCCATCAGGACGATATCCGCTGACTCGATGGCGATATCGGTCCCTGCGCCGATGGCGATACCAATGTCCGCCTGCGTGAGTGCGGGAGCGTCGTTGATGCCGTCGCCGACCATCGCGACGCGGTAACCCTCGTCCTGCAGGCGACCGATCTCTTCGCGTTTCTCGTCGGGCAGCACGTCTGCCATAACGCGGTCGATGCCGACCTCCTCGGCGACCGCGTTCGCGGTGCGCTCGTTGTCCCCGGTGATCATCACGGGCGTAATGCCGACCTCTGTCATCCGCTGGATGGTCGCAGCGGCGTCGCTCTTGACCTCGTCACCGATACCGATCAGACCGAGTAGGTCACCGCCACGAACAACTCCAGCAACGGTGAGGCCGCGGCCTTGGAGTCGCTCAATATCGGCGTCTCCCTTCGACAGGTCGATCCCCTCGTCGCTGAGCCATCTCGGTTTCCCGACCAGCACGTCGTCGCTGGCCACGGTTACCCGGACGCCCTTGCCGGTCACGGAATCGAAGGCGTCGGGGTCTCCGTACTCGAAGCCTTGCTCGTCGGCGGCCTCGAGGATCGCATCGGCAAGTGGATGTTCGGAGAACGCCTCCGCGCTGGCCGCAGTCGTGAGTACATCCCCCTCGTCGGCACCGAAGGCGACGACCTCACTGACGGCGGGTTCGCCGACGGTGATCGTGCCAGTCTTGTCCAGCACGATGTGGTCGACGTCGGGGAAAATCTGGAAGGCGTCACCGGAGCGCATCAGGATGCCTCGGTCAGCGGCCTTCCCGCCGCCCCGAATTAGCGCGAGCGGTGTCGCCATCCCGAGGGCACATGGATAGCCGAGCACGAGGACCGCCAGCGCTGCGAACGCCCCGCGCTGGACGTTGGGGGCTGCACCCCACGCAAGCGGTGCGACCACCCAGAAGAGGAACGAGAGCGCGGCAATCGTCAAGACGCCTGGGACGAAGTACTTGAGGACGCGGTCGGCGAGCTGAATGATGCCGGGCTTCATAGCGCGTGCTTCCTCGATTTCGCGGGCCACCTGGTTCAGGAATGCGTCCTCGCCCGTTGCAGTTACCTTGATGAGTAGCGTCCCGGTCTCGTTGACGCTGCCGCCGATCACTCCGTCGCCCTTCGCCTTCTCCTCGGGGATGGACTCACCGGTGGCAACCGACTCGTCGACTGTGGATTTACCCTTGACGACCTCACCGTCGACGGGGATGTTCTCGCCGGGCTTGACCCGGACGTAGTCGCCGACGTCGAGGCCGTCGAGGGGGACTTCCTCGACGTCACCGTCCTCACCGATGCGGCGTGCCGTGTCGGGCTGGAGGTCGAGCAGGTTCTGCACGGCCTGCGAGGACCGCGTGCGGACGATGAGGCTGGTGTACTCCGAAAGGATGTGATAGGTGGTGATGAACACAGAAACGGCGAAGAAGTGGACGGTCGGGAAGCCAGGGAACACGAACAGGCCGAGCAGCCCACCAAGTAACCCTGCGAACGCGCCCGCTTCCAGGAGAACGTGCTGATTGAAGATCCCCCGGCGCAGGCTCTGGTAGGCTTTCTCTTTGATGTATCGTCCAGGACCGAACATCGTCCCGAGCGCCAGCCCGAGAGTCACGAGATCCATCGCGAGAGATGTTGACTCGAAGCGCCCCATCACGACAATCATCCATCCCATCAGGGCAGCGACAACGATGGATGCGCCGCCGGCGAAGAGGAGGCGGCGCTTGCCGTCGGCGAGTTCGGCCTGCTGTTGCTCGTACCGCTCCGCTTTGTCAGGGTCGCGGATGGTGTACCCGAGATCTCGGAGCGTGTCCTTCACCTCGACCCCGCTCAGGCGCTCATCGTCGTATTCGACGAGAACTTCCTCGTGGGCGAGACTCACGTCGACATCCTCGACACCATCGGTTCGGCTGTAGGCCTTCTTGATGCTCTCGGCACAGAACGAGCAGGACATCCCCCCGACGTTGAATTGTTCGTGTGTCGTTCCCATCGTGCCTGATGGTTATCGTGCGACGCGGATAACTATTACGACGAACATTATAGCGGTATTAGGATGCTAATACTGCTGTCGGGAGAGTGGCGTTACTCTTACTGTTGTCGTCCGATTATGGCTTCACAAGAATGGCGCTCCTCGAATCTGACGTGCCGATCCGCGAAGTCGTGACGACGGACCCAGAGAAAGCGAAGGCGTTGGAGAACGACGTCCGGGCGAAGATCCTCGATATGCTCGCGACCGAGGAAATGACGATCGAGGAGATTCACGATGAGCTGCATCGTCGTGGCGAGGAGAAAGCCGAGACGACGGTACGCCACCACGTGAACGTCCTGAAGGATGCAGGGATGGTGGAAATCGCTCGTCTGGAAGAGGCTGGCGGGGGGACGCGGAAGTACTACAAATCGAACACGCGAGTCTTCTCCTACGATCTTCCGGAAGGCGCCGACAATAACCTCGCGGAGGCGCAGTCTACCGCGTCCGAAGAATTGACCGCCCTCATCGAGACGTTGTATGCGGACCACGGTACCGAGATTGAGGCGGTTGCCCGCGAAATGAAGCCTTGCGAGTACTGCGACACCCAGCACTACGAGGAGTTCATCGTTCGCGAACTTCTGAACCGTGCCCTCATCGAATTAGGCGAGAGCGGCACACTTGACGATGTGTTCTCGACTGAGAACTGATACTCACTCGATACAGCAGCTCATTTTGGACGTATCCCGACGGAACGCCTGACAGGCCTGCTTGAACGCCTCGGAGAACGTCGGGAACGGGTGGACAGTATCGATGATGTCGTCGACGGTCAGTCCGAACCTCACAGCCAGCGTGGCTTCCATAATCATGTCGGCGGCACGCGGCCCGACCATGTGGACGCCGACGATTTCGTCGGTCTCGTGGTGTTTGACGACCTGGACGAGGCCGTCAGTATTCTTCACGGCTTTCGCCCGCGGCACGCCCGCCATCTGGACGGTCCGGCACGAACAGGTGCCGTGCTCGTCCATATACTCGAGTTCGGTCGTCCCGACGGCGGCGACCTCGGGGCTGGTGAACACGACTGCGGGGACTGCATCGTAGTCGATGCTGACGCCCTCGTTGCCGAAAGCATTCTTGACGGCGTGATTGCCCTCCTTGGCGGCGACCGTCTCCAGTTCGGGCTCGCCGATCACGTCGCCCGCCGCGTAGATGTCGGGATTCGTCGTCTGGAAGTACTCGTCGACACGAATCGTTCCATCGGGGTTCGTTTCGACCCCTACCGTTTCGAGACTGGTCCCCTCGCTGTTGGGCTGGACCCCGGTCGCGACGAACAGCGCGTCGCCGGTGACCGTTCGCTCAGTGCCGTCGACGGTTGTTTCGACGGCGACGCCCGACTGGATCGCTTCGGCGCCGCCGTCAGCTGCTGGCCTGCGGACGCGCCGGAAGTCGTTATCGGTGAGTATCTCGATGCCTTCCTCATCGAATGCACGCTGCATCTCGCGACCAAGTTGGCCTTCCATGTCCGAGAGGACGCGCTCGGAGCGCTGGAGAATCGTCACGTCGACGCCGACACGGTGGAGGATCTGGCCCCACTCCAGCGCGATGTACCCACCTCCGAGCATTAGGATACTCTCGGGGAGGTCGCGCTCCTCGAGGATGGTCTTGCTCGTGTAGTAATCGACCTCCTCGAGGCCGTCGATGGGCGGCGCCCACGGTGAACTGCCGGTCGCGACGAGCGCCTTCTCTCCAGTAATGCGCGCGCCCTCGTCGGCGCCGTCGACGACCTCGATGGTTGTGTCGTCGACCAGCTGGCCGTACCCCTCGTAGATGTCGGTCTCGAAGTGCTCGGCGACATCGACGTAATTCTCCTGCCGGAATCCCTCGACGAGGTCGTCGGTCCCGTCGAGTGCGTCGGCCCAGTCGACAGTCGGTTCCTTAGGGTATCGAACGGCGTCGAAGGGATTCTCCGACGCTGCAGCGCCGCTCTCGGCGACGGCAAGCAGATGCTTACTCGGGACACAGCCGACGTTCACGCAGGTTCCGCCGATGGGCAAGCCGGTGTTCACCATCGCCGTCGAGAGGTCCCGTCGGCTCGCTTCAGTGATCGCGGCGAAAGCTGCGGCGCCACCGCCGAGAATCACGAGATCATAGTCGGATGTGTGAGTCATCTATACCGAAACTTTACGACGGGAAGTTCTTATACTCCAGAGTCCGAAGCTATAGAGTAGGTTGGAGGCCACGAAGCTATGGCAGATACTACTTCACCGGCGCCAACGTGCGATGTTGAGGGGACGTGCTATTGTCCGCTCACAGGAGTTATCGACACGTTGAGCCGAAAATACGCGATGCAACTCGTTAGCATCATCGGCGCACACGACTCACTGCGGTTCGCGGAGATCGAAGATCACCTCCCAACAGCGAGCACGTCGACAATCTCGAAACGCCTGAACGAATTCGAGGAGGCAGGACTCGTCTCACGGACGCAGTACAACGAAATCCCCCCGCGTGTCGAATACGCGTTGACTGATGACGGGGACGAGGTTCGAACACGATTGGAACCGCTACTCGAGTGGGCGACAGAAAATAGCGGAAATGCGTAAACCGAGACAATCCAAAAGAGAAACCAATTCTCCACGGACTCCCCTCAAGTCTGGTTAGGCCTCTGGGGATTCGAGTACTGTGAGATTCTGGACTGGGAAGGGATTGCTTTCTCCGGCGAACTCGTCCTCAGGGACGTAATGCCAGAGGTGGCCGTCTACCTGGTAGAGAAACGACTCGCCGCCTTCTGCTTCAACTCGTACCCGCTTCCCGACATTATCGTCTTCTTCCCAGCCGATCACGGTCAACGGCTCGACGGGCCATTCAAAGAATTTGACCGAGTCACCACGCTCCAACTCTTCAAAAGTCTCTATATCCCCCTGCTGTGGCTCTCGCGCGTCGAGAGTCGGATTATGCTCAATAGACATGGTCTCTGGGTACGCCCCTACTCACTTAATACTGTCAGCAGTGGATTCCAGCCGCAGGAACGGAAGCACGCCTGGCGAATTTTCTCGCCGACTGCTCTTAGCCCATCGCCTCTTGGAACCGCTCACGCAACGCGTCCTCACGTTCTTCGAACTGCTCGACTTTCTCCTGCAGGTCGTCGCTGACGCGCTCGATGCTCGCCAGCGCTCGTTCGCCGGCAAGCGAGGCCTGTGACCCGTCGTCACCGTCCGCCTCTAGCTGCTGCTCGTACGCCTGCTCGACGCGCTCGATCGTACCTTCCGGATTGAACAGAATGTCGTTGGCGATCCGAACGTACTGATCGAGAGACGCCCCTTCTTTCCCCTGATCGAAGTCCTGAGAGACGAGAATGGCGGCGGCGTGTTCGTCGACGAGGCCACCCATTTCGTCTACTTTGTTCTCGACTAGTTCCTCGAACTCACTGAAGGGGATTTCAGTGTTGAGCTCATCGAATATGTCTCTAACACCACTCATACTAATACTCACTCTGGACTCACTCGGTGGCTAAAAACATACTCCTCAAACCCTCCCTTCTAATGAGTTCTTGTGGTCTGAGACAGGGTTATCCTTCCATCAGTGAAAAGTGGATAGTTTTGTCTGTTTGGGCCGGGGTTTGATTTCCCCGTCGGGTGCGTATCTGTGATAATAGAGGGGATATTTTGATTGGTTGAAACTCTGGTATTTAGCACTGGATGGTTCCCCGATCTCATTTGAAAACTGTTCAATTGCTTCTTCAAGCGAAATTGCAGGCCCATCATAGTGATTTGCCTCATATTGATTCCACGATGAGCGTGCTGCTTTTGGTAACTGGCGGTGATAAAATCGGTAAGGGGGCTTGTCTTCTCGATGTATGTGTACGTGACAACTTTGACAGACGGGAATTAGATTGTCAAGGTTGTTATTGTTGGTGTTGGCATCTATATGATGTATTGGCAAATTATTCCTCCTTTCCCCTTGTGTACGACCACAAACGACGCACCTCTTCCCTTTCTGGGCGAAAACTTGTCTCCGGACTTTGTCGGGGATGTTTGCCATAACAGGATATAGGATTGATTATATATATAATGACGAGAAAGGTGAATTTACCAACGAGTAGCCGGCTCGTTTCTTTTTAGCCCTGGCGTCTCCAGAATATCATATAGCGATATACCATATACGCCAAAGACGAATCGCCCGTCAGTCGCAGAGACAGGCTCCTCCTTCTCGAATCTGGTTCACACTGAAACTGTGGACGGCGAGAGCAAGTTCGGCCATTGCGTCTGCCTGCTCTTCTGTCGGTCTCCCGCCCCCGTAGTAGCTCTCTGTCCGGTTCTCACTATACAGATCCTTCATGTCTTCTGCTGTTTCTTTGGTGAACAGACCAATCTGATGTGCGCGTTTGTAGCTGAACTCGTGATCTTTGAAGTCCTGAAGCTCATCGTTCGACATCGCGAGGGCGTACGCTTCGATGGATCTCTCTATGGTTCCAAAACTCACCTCGATGACCGCTGTGTAGTAGTCTCCCTGCGCCTGAAGCGTGTCAGTCACCTCTATGAGCCGGCACGCTTTCGTCAGTTGGGTTTTCCAGTCGTCGTCAGCACTAATTCCTTCCTCGAACTCTGCTCGACCACGGCCTGCCATCTTGAAGGCGTCCTGTGCCCGCTCCAGGGACTCAAGGATGTCAGTGGGATCATCCCTGTCACTCATCGCTACCACCTTCCTCGAGAAGGAGCTTTTCGACCGTCTCAAACTGGTTAGTGCTGTAAATCGGGATTCCTGAAACGACAATTTCCCGGATGTCGTCGGTATACGTGGGAATCGCTTGGACCGTTTCAACGTCGATGTCGTAAGCGTACCTGTTGCCGTCGAACTCGGTGTCTTCGAGGTCGCGACCAACACTGTTCGCCTTCCGCTGGTTGGGGGCTCGTTCGTTCGTCGTGAGCACCCAGAGGTCGATGTCGCTGCGCCGATCGGCTTCGCCACGGGCCACGCTCCCGTACAGGACGGTCCCGATGACGCCGTTGAGACGGCCAGTGAGTGCGTCGACAGCGGCCTTCACGGGCTTATGGAACTCTGGTTGCGGTATTCGGAGGATCGGGTCGTCCGGCACAGCAAGTCGCTCTCGGTTGATCTGAACGAGCCGCTGGTTGTTATCGGGGCGTTCAACCACTAATCCGTTCTTGACGAGGGTGTTGATCGCTCTCCGAACCGTCTGTTGGGAATGGCCAATCTGGTCAGCCACCTCGCGCTGTGAAAACTGCTTGAATCGGTGGTTCGTTAAAAATAGCAAGATGTCGTTCGTTGCTTTGCTTTTGAATAAATCCGCGTCAGAGGCGGGTATTGGAACGGATATGGACGCCCCCTGTTCGGGGCTCGATTCCGTCTCATGGCTCATATGCCATGCTACGGCTCACTACTATATAAAGTTTATATGAAAGTTCGGGCTGTACTTATGAGCAATCGAGCCGCCGGTTATCCGTCGATGTCTTCGATCGCCTCGGCAGCGGCATCGCCGAGCTCGCCTGCTTCGATGTGCGAATACCGTTTCCGGACCATCTCTTCGGAGTTGTCTAAATATCGAGCAGCGACCGTATAGCCGAATGCTCGCACTAAGACTTCCCCCATCCCTCGGCGGCCCCCGTGTGGGGCGAGATACTCGTGTTTGGTATGTTCGACGTCCACGTCGCTGTCCTCAGTGATTCGTTTCAGTGCCCCGCGAGCGCCGTCGGTCGTGATCGAGGGGAGGCGGATATTCTTTGAGAGAGCGAGGAAGATGTCGTAGTCACTTTTATCACGCAGAGTGGAGATTTCTTGCTCGTCAAGGCCCCGATTCGCCAATTCCTCTTGAACGCATCCCGAGACGGTCGCGAAGTGGAATGTCGGAAAGACGGCCCACTGGTCAGAAGGGGGATCGAGACGCTGTTTGTAGAGCCGTAGTGGTTCGATGACGGGGTCTGGGAGGCTCGCGCTGTCCCACGACTGCTTCTTTCGGTAGACGTCGATGCTCCCGTCGTTGAGGCTGACATCCTCCCAACGGACTCCTCGTCGGCGAGGGTCACTCCCGTCACGGACTAACTCACCAATGCGAATCGCCGTATAGGAGACGAGGTAGACAAGTGCGCGATCGCGGGCCGCTCGAAGAGCGTCATACCGAGCGCGAGCTTTCGCATCGGGATCATTGCCTGAGACTTCTGAAAGCCTCTCGCTCGCCTCGTAAGCGGTGTCGTCGACGTGCTTGGTGATAGCGTGTCGCTGGTCGGATGTCCACGCTTGTTGATCACCGGGTCTCCGGCCGTCGTCCTCGGGTAAGGGCGCTGTCGCGCTCGCTCGCTGCGCGAAGTGCGTATCGAGGTACCCTTCGGTGACGCACCAACCACACCACGCTGAGAGGTAGGCGTAGTAGGTCTGGACCGTATTTTGCTTGAGCCCCCGGTCACTCGCTAAGTGACGCGCGTACTCGCGGAACACGCTTTCGGAGAGATCGTCGAATGTCGGGTCGCGATCGGCGTCGTCGGGGACAATCCCCATCCACTCGTCTGGGCCTCGCTCGCCAGCTGCCCAGTCCGTGAACCGTTCTAACTCCCGCTTGCTGTTTCGCCGGTAGTGGCCCCCGCTACTGTCTCGACCCTTCCCGATGTCCTGAAAGTAGCGGGTGAACGTCGCGTCGAGGGAGGCCCCAGCCCCCGAGTCACTAAGCATCCGGGACCACCGCCGGAGCTGCTCGGTCGAATTCCGGGGTTAGAGGCCTGTTCTGTGTAAGGATCACGTTTCGTGCTTGTGTGACGGCGTGGGGGTACTTCAAACTACTTCTGATTATTGGAGTAATCACGTCCAGACGCTTATTTGCCTAAAGTTCCGAATTCTGGCGGTAGTAGTGTTAATAGCCAAGAAACCGGGTTTATAAATTATATATCGCTATATCAAAACTGAGCCGGCGATCTCAACTGAGTTCACCGTATAGAGGCAGAATCAGACTATTCTGAGGTTGCTGTCGGGGTATTGTAGAATAGCTTTCTATTTTGGAATAGTACGCTATTCAGTCGATTCTGAAGAAGCAGACTCGCGAGCTTGTTCGAATCGTTCGGCCACTTCGTCTACGAGATCTTCCTCCACGACGGTTCGGAGAAGAGCATCAGTCATTTCCCGAACGACGATGTTCTGGTAGCCGTGCTGGTTGAGCTCGCGTTCCAGTTCATACTTCAGCCAGGAATCGAAGTCCTCGATCGTAGCCTCCCGGGCGTAGAAAGGCCGCTGTTTAGCGGCCTCATAGCTGAACGCTGAATCGGTCATCGGGTTTTGTCGTTCGACGGGTTCCTGAGAGGGCGTCTCCTCGTCGCCTCCCGATTCAGACGCGTCATCCGTATCCTGGGGTTCGTCGTCCGGTTCATCTTCGAGTGTCTCCCCGAGGTCGGCAAACGGATCGTCGTCAGACATGGCGGACCACCTCACCTGCCTCGACGATGTGCGCCAACTCGTCGAAACACTGCAACTGGTCACAGTCAGGGTCGTAGTCCAGCAGGGGTTTGCGCTCGCCATAGGCCTTCGTGATGCTGGTTCGGTCCCGGATGCCCGGTGAGGGTTTGAGATCGCCGGCATCGACAGCCTCCCAGTCCGTGATTCTCGCGAAATTCGGGATGCGATCCTGAAGATTATCGTGCGAGTTGAGACGTTCGAGGAGCTGTCGATCTTGAGTCTGCTGGTCGATACGGCCGCTCAACATGTTCGGAACCAGTGACAGAACGTCGACGTCCATATGCTGCCGAAGCGGTGAGATCTGTCGCTCGATGGTTCGCTCCAAGCCGGCCATCGCCTCGTTCCCCGGGGCGAGCGGAAGCACCAAGTTCGCCGTCGCGACGAGCGCGTTGTCCGTGAGTCGGGATCGGTACGCCGGCGAATCTGTGACGATATAATCGTACGTGTCCTCAAGGAGTGGGTCGACGACTTCCCGTTTGAGCAGCGCAGAGGGTTGGAATACGTCGCCGACGACGATCTCCCGCTCGACCTGTTCTAAGTCCTCGCTGGACGGGAGGATATCGAACTCATAGCTGGTATCGTAGACAACTGAAGTCGGGTCAGCATCGTTGAAGAAGACGTCGCCGATGGTTTCCTCGGTGTTGTGGTACTGGTCGTCAAACCCCAGCCCCACGGACGCGTGGCCGTTCGGGTCAAGATCGATGAGGAGGACATCGTGTTCGTGTGCGGCCAGTTGTCGGGCGAGGTTGACCGCAATCGTCGATTTGCCGACGCCTCCCTTCAGCATACACACCGAAACAGCCCGAGAGTTCCCATCGGTCTGTACCGAATCATATGGGCTATTTGGGCTATTCGTTCTATCTATGCTATTCTTGCTATCTGAGCCACTCATACTATCCAGCAGTATCAACCCCTCTCAACTTAACTCTGTGGTGAATAGTCCGAATAGTATTCTATTCCAAAGCAACACGCTATTCCAGAATAGTACACTACTCTAGAATAGTTAGGATAGAATCAGTAAATGTGGCTCAGGAGACGAGCTCCAACATAGAGCGAAGTTCAGATTCGATATCAGTCAGTTCACTCCGTTGCCACTCAAACCGTTCTTCCACCCCAACATCGGTAAACCGGAGTGAAGCACGAACCTGCCGGGCGGGATCGTGCTGGAAGAGCGCGAGAGCGTAGGCAAGCATTTGCGGCCGATAGTGGTCAGCGAGGGTATCAGTCGTCGTCGACGAAAGATCGTTCGTCTTGTAGTCGATGATATGATACGCATCAGGAGTGACCAGAAGACGGTCAATATCACCCACTATGCGGGAGTCATCAAGACGAGCGACAACTGAGTACTCGTCATAGGTCGCTTCGAGTGGGAGGTCCGCCTCAGTTTCATCGACGAACCGGATCGCATCCTGGGCATGGCTCACGGCCGCTTGGAGATCGTCATCCGTCGGTTCCTCGCTCCCCATACGACTCAATTGACGAATAAACGAGGGCCACTCTTCTCGTGGGGGACGGAGCTCATTGAGCCGATGGACAACAGTTCCAAAGGTGGTGGGACTCAATCCGACTGTCCCATCCCCCGACGTGTAGCTGTGTCCGTCTTCGGAGGCATCCGCAACAGCACTGACGAGGGTCGTCGCGGCAACGCGAACGGCAGCCTGACGTTCCGGCGGGGAAGGGACAGTAATCGCAGGGTCTAACTCTTCAGTCGGAGCCTCAGATTGCCATTCAACCGGCCGAGGTGGAGCCTGAATGGTGTATGGGGCATCACCAATTCGAGCGTCTGTAGCTCCATCGTGGAAAGCCTCAGCGACTAGCTCATGATCGTCAAACAGAATGGGCTGGAGCCAATCCCGCCATCGACTGGCGTCGTCGAAATCATCTGGCTCACCGAGTTCGAGGTGGCCAGACTCTTCGATATCGATGTCGTGTGTTCCACACAGCAGCAGGTGGTCCCGAGTTCGGGTACAGGCCACGTAGAGTAGTCGTTTGGATTCCGCACGCTCTTGCGGGAGCAAGCGGCGATCGGCATATTCGTGGACTGCAGTCTTCTCGATTGAGAACGCATCGTTGGGGTGGGGACCACCCACTGCAGGAATTGGTGGGGCATCAGTTGTCCCCTCGACGAGGCGGACATAGCCGTGGTCATCGACGGACCGCCCGAAATTGAGGTCACTTCCGAGATCGGGGACGGTGACGATCGGGAACTCGAGTCCCTTCGCGGAATGGATCGTCATAATCCGGACGCCCTCGGCGTCACCCGGAATATCTGCCTCCCCCTCACGAGGGTCGATCTCGGCTTGGCGGTCGATCCGGTGAAGCAACCCGGCAGCTGTGTGAACACCGTTCTCGCTCCAAGTACGGACCTGGTCGCGGAACTTCTCGACGTTCGCGACGGCCTGGTGACCGCGTTCGTCAGCACTCACGCTCGCAAGATACCCCGTGTCGTCGATCACTCGGGACAACAGACGGTTCCACGGGAGGACGCCATCTTCAGACGGCTTCGCGCAGCCACTAAGGGTCCGCCATGTCGTGAGGAGGTCGAAAGCATCCGCGAGCTGTGGATCGTCCGTCTCGGCGAGTGCATCCCACACTGAATCAGCCTCGGCAACTGCCGGTGCGAGGCGGTCATCGGTGAAGCCAAACAGCGGGGACCGAAGCACCCCATAGAGAGAGACGTCGTCCTGCGGATCACCAAGTACCCGAAGTAGGTTCGTCAGCGCCTGGACCTCGGGCGTATCGTAGAATCCGACGCCACCGACGACAGTATAGGGAATGTCGTACTCCTCAAGGGCCCGCTGATACCGATCCAGATGGGTTCGCCGGCGGAGGAGGATTGCCGTGTCGTCCGGCGTAGCGTCGCGATGAACACCCGTGTCGGGGTCTTGGACTGTCGGTGGATCGTCGAACAGGTTGGTCAGTCGAGCAGCGAGCGCTTGCGCCTCGGCCTCGATGGTGTGGTCGAGCGCACCTTCAGCTACCGGATGGTCACCGCCGAAGAGTTCCGCCGCCGTGTCGGCGTCGTCGGGCACAGCGAGATACTCGACGCTGCCGGTGAGTCCCTCGATGTCTTCGACTCGGTCGCGCTGTGTGGTCAGCGTCTGTGGTGGCGCTTCGTAGGGTTTGTGGGTGTCCCCCTCCGGTTGGAACAGGTACTCGAAGAGCTCATTCAGGAACGACAGCGGCTCGTCCAGCGTCCGGAAGTTCCCAGAGAGTTCGAGCGCGGTCGGACTCTCGGCCTCGCTGTCAGGGACGTCGTCGACCCCACGGACTTCGTTGACAGTCTGGAGTTCCGCTCTCGCCGCCCCGAACGTCGTCACGTCGGCCCCACGGAATCCGTAGATACTCTGTTTCTCGTCGCCGACCAGGAAGACGTTCGACGCCGTCTGCTCGTCGACGCCCGTGAGGAGCCTGACCAGCTCCCACTGGCGCGGGTCCGTGTCTTGGAACTCGTCGACCATCACGGCCGCAAACTGGTCTTGAAGCCGCTCCGTGACCGCATCGTTAGCTCGCAAGAACTTGAGCGTCGTCTCGATCACGTCGGGAAAGTCGAGTGTATCCCGGCGGGCCTTCTCGTCGGTGTAGGTTACGAGGACATCGTCGAAGACCCGCATCAGAGCCAGCGCGTAGTGACCGCTGTTCGCTTCGAGCTCACCGGGTGTGGTCTCGACCGCATCCGCGTGCGGTTCGACGGCATCGATAACCGTGTCGATGGCGTCCTTCAGGTCGTCATAGACGTCACCGTACTCACCCCAATCGTCCCGGTCACCGACGACGTACCCCGAACTGCTGTACAAGCCGCCGTTCTTCTTCTCACAGGCCTCGTACAGCTCGAGAATTGCCCGCTGACAGTCGCGGGGATCGCTTTCCTCGGGGGCGTCCGGGAGTGTCGCCGCGACCTCGGAGAAGGTCCGGTAGGCCCGAAGACCGTCCTCGTCGGCGATGGCGGCCTCGCGGTCGACACGGCCCGTGACCGTGCGTAGCTGCTCAAGGAGTCCATCCGCATACAGCGTCTGTCGAGCGTCGGCAACGTCGAGATCACAAACGACCTCCCAGCAGATATCGACGTAATCGTCGACCTCGGCCTCACGCCACTCCTCGAGGACGGCCTCGCTCTGGGGCCGTTCGTCGAGTAGTCCAGCGAGTACATCGACCAACTGGTCGCGACCCCAGAGCTGAGCAAGGAGCTCCACGTCGTTATCGCCCTGGTTGCGTTCGAGGAACTCCGTCACGACTTCGCGTTGGAGTGTCGCGGCGCCGTCTTCGTCGAGTACGTCGAAGCCAAGCGGGACCGGAGCCTCGACGGCCCGTTCTCGCAAGAGCCGCGTACAGAACGCGTGAATGGTGTGGACGTAGCCGTCTTCCAAGTCGTCGAGGACGTTTCGCCAGCGGTGGTAGGCCTGTGGTGAGTCAACAGCCTCGAGCCGGTCGTATACCTCCTCTCGAACGCGCTCAGTCAGTTCGGCAGCGGCCTTTCGCGTGAAGGTGATCGTGACAATGTTCTCCGGCGTGAGCGATGGGTTCTCGGCCAGAATCGTCACGTACCGCTCGGTGAGCGTTGTCGTCTTCCCCGTCCCGGCGCCGGCAGTGATCGCGACGTTCCGGCCCTGAACGAGCGCATCCTCCTGTTCCTCCGTGAGCTGTATCTCCTCGGAGGCATCAGTCATCGCTCATCACCGCCTCGATGTCCTCGTCGTCACGAACACGGAGCGGAACGTACGCGGTGTCGTCCTCGTGAACCTTGTCGACGAACTCCCGCTTGCGGTGGTGGCGGACATCGCACGCCCGACGGTAGTCACAGTATCGGCAGTTGGCACCACGAGCGGACAGGAGCGTCGTATGGAACCGTCCGTTGGCAATCGCCTCGTCGATTTGGCCCAACCACTCCGGAACGACATGGTTCAGGAAGCGACGGAGTTCAACCTCGGAATCGAACTTCGACTCGACACCGCGTGGAACCTTGAGATCGTTGGGCGGTCGTACCTGATAGTACGTCGCCGAGAGCGAGCCCTCCTCGAACAGATCACCGTCGACGACCTCGGCGACAGCAAGCAGATAGATGGGGAGCTGGAACTTCGTGCCGCTGGTCGTTTTCGTCATATACGGTGCTCGCCCAGTCTTGTAGTCGTAGAGCGTAAGCGTCGGTTGCTCGCCGTCCCGGCTCACGTCGACGCGGTCGATGTATCCACGAATCGAGACGGTCGAACCATCCGGTCGCTCCACCGTGAACGGTCCAGCATCCGAGTCGGGAAGCCCCTCGCCGAACGGGGCTTCGAACAGGTGTGGGCGGCCGGCGCCATCTCGGGAGAGTTCGTTGTCGAGGAAGGTAGCGAACAACCCCTGTTCCGGCGCGTCGTGGGGTTTGCTCCCAGCCTCGTACGGAGCACTCTCGCCGGCACCCAGGCCCGCGAACAGCTCCGCCTTCCACCGTTCGTAGAACAGGCCGCCGTACTCGAAGTCAGCATCCCGAAGTTCATCGACGGCAACCTCGCGAAGGTGCGTCGCCAGGTCGTCCCGGTCGAAGTTCGTGAGATCGACACCGTCCTCGGTCTCGTCCTGTAAATCCGCGAAAAACCGTTCGAGGACGTCGTGGACGTACGATCCGGTTTCGAGGGGCGTAGGGACGACCTCGACGTCGTCGGGATCCTCGATTCCGAGCACTTCGTCGGCGTAGAACTTGAACCCACACTCGACGTATCGCTCGATGCGACTCGCGCTGTAGGGTTCCCGCTCCGACAGAGGGTATACCTCATCGACTGTCTCGGGATCCAACACGCCGTCGTGGTCGGAGAGGCCAGCCGTTCCCCTGTTGGCCGCACAGTGGAGTCCCCGATCCGTGCGCTTCGTCTGCTCGGGGGAGAGATCACCTCGGTCGCCGGCGCGGCTGACTGCCGCACGCCGGTCGGCCGTTGCAGCGACATGCCGCTGTAGGTCCTCGCGGGAGCCCACGCGGTCGTCGACGCCGTCTTCGGGTTCGATGCCGGTCACGCGCTGGAGTTCGTCGAGGACCGGCGACCGGACGACGGCGGATTCGTCGTCGCCCGTCTCTGGTGTGGTGATCGTAAGTTCGTCGACATTCGCGAGCAGCGTCGCGAAGAGATAGCGCCCCCGGAGTCGCTCGTCACCGGTGTCGAACCGTGGGTGGGCGTCGGTCATCTCCTCGAAGAAGGCCGGCCGTTCCGGCGTCACCGGGAAGTGCTCGCTCGTCACGCCCACGAGAAACACCTTCTCGAACGAGCGCATCCGAGCGTCGAGCATCCCCATCACTTCAACGTGGCCGCCGGCAGCGCGTTGGGGAACCCGAATCGGCACGCCGTCGAACGCACGAGTGAACAGTGCCAACGGGGAGAGGTCGCTATTGACGGCCGACAGTGACTCGAACGAGGAGAGGACCTCGTCCACGAGGTCGTACGCTCGTTGTTCGACGGCTTTCTCGGCGCCGTTAGCGTAGTCCTCCGTCGCCGCCTCAAGGTCGAACTGTACGTCCAATAATCGACAGAGCGTCTCAGTCGCGTCCTCAATGTCCCCTGTTCGGAGCGACTCCAAGGTGGCCAGCAGCTCCTCGATCAGTGCCGCCGCTTCGTCGTCGAGGTCATCTAGCAGGGGCGACACAGAAACAGTATCACGCCGGCGAGCAGCTGCCGTGACAGCGTTGGCTTGGTCGGTGTCGACGACATCAACCAGTGGATTTGCCAGCAAGGACGTGAGATCCTCAGCGCGTGGATCCGGTTCGGCGAGGTTCAGGAGATCGTGGACAACGCTCCCGGTGAACGTTCGGTTCAGTTGTGATGCGGCGGTCGTGACGTGCGGGATGTCGAACGTATCGAACGTGTCCTCGACGTACCCCGAATAGGCCTCGGTCCCGGGGACGACGACAGCCAGGTCGTCAGGATCGCGTCCATTGGCCAACTCAGTCCGGAGCTCGCGAGCGACGAAGCGAATCTCGCGCTCGGGCGTCGGGAGTTCACGCCATCGCAGAGTGTCTGGAGCAGGGACAGTGTCCGGGTTCGGGCAGTAGAGCGACTCGGTGATCGTTCCGAAGGTCTGCCCTGACTCGTCGGCAGGCTCGAGTTCTACTGTCTCAAAGTCGAGCGCTTCGTAGACCTCTAAAGCGTCCTCCGCAACAGCGTCGACTCCGCTCCGACCATCCTGGTGGAGCGGAAGCAGTGCAATCATCGGAAGTTCGTCGGCGAGGCGTTCGATGAGACGGCGTTCGACGGGACGAAACTCGTGATACCCGGAGAGAACGACGACATCCAGTTCCGGGGAGAACGCCGATAGTGACTGCTCCGCCGTCGCGACGGCGTCGAACATTTCTCCCCGGGTACAGACCCACTCATCAACGTAGTCAGCATGGAGGTCCTGGTAGTGGCGGTACGCGTCGACAGTAGCTGCCGCGATACGGTCATCGAGGGTT
>NZ_SGTY01000018.1:0-56936 GCF_005435095.1 Halorubrum sp. CGM5_25_10-8B
CCCAGCGCGGAGTTCGATCTCGCTCCACAAACGACAAGTCGATCCACGCGGTACGTTCGCTGAGGCGGTCGAAATCTGTCATAGACACTCAGAACTCGTCCGCCTCATCCTCTAACTTAACGCGACCATATCGGGAACGCATAAGGTTAAGTATCTCTATAGGATTGTCTGATAGGATGAATAAGAAGCGTCGAGTTAGGGCTATCACTATTTCGGCATTAATAGTTCTGTCAGTGATAATTGCCCCCGTAGCAGCACTGACTGATACACATACTGTGGCCGCTCAGGAGAACAACACCACGGCGACACAAACCTCCGATGAGAATAATACGACGGCGACGCAGTCTTCCGAGGAGTGTGTTCCTGACGGAAATGACCCTGCTCTAACACAGTCTAGGCTCTATGCTCCGGAGAAAGTGCTAGAAGGGGGAGAGCCCGGCCAGGTCGCAGGTGGCTTTCAGACAGACGCAACTGCGAACTGTCCCGTTCAGGTTTCTATTACCATGCAGGTCCCGAGCGGAATGCGTATCAGCGGATCGTCCGATATTATGAGTGGGGGCGCCGGAATTGTGAGTGCGGAGTTCACGGTAGACCCCGGTGAGGTCCGGAGCATCCGCGCGTCCGTTTTCAGCGAGGATACGGGTAGTCGAACCGTGACGGCCGATATACAATACTGGCCTGTTGGACATCAGGACATGGCAAAGCAGATTGACGGGATCTCTATGACGTTCGATGTGAGAGAGCCTGTAACAGAAGACAGCGACGATAATAGTGGGTCTGGGATTGGCGGTATTGATTCGACTACAGCACTTGTCGGAGCGATTCTACTCCTCCTGCTCGTTTCAATTGTTGGTCTAGTGGCTCGAAACTAATGGTGCTACCTCAGACTTAGAGAGCTGCCCCTTCTTTCAGTTCCATTCGACAGGGTGGACTCCGTAAGACCCCATCCGGAACCATCCGGAACACCCCGAGTTCACATTATATACCTCAGCAAGAGTCCTCGGTGATGTGATCAGCAACGGATCTGTCTTCGAAGACGACCACCCCCCCGATCCGATTGTCGGCCGGAACAGCCACATGAACGAGGTCACCGACGCCCTCGCGCCGATCGAAGACGGCCAGCGCGCGGAGAACTGCTTCCTCTTCGGTCCCTCCGGCGCCAGGAAGACGACCGTCGCGAGGGCCGCCGTTCGTGAACTCCGCCGCGAGGGCCGCCGTTCGCGAGCTCCGCCGCGAGGTCCTCGATGTCCCGTACGCCTACGTGAACTGCTGGCGAGACTACACCAGAAACGCGGTGCTCGAACGACTCTCCCACAACCTCGTCGGGACGACCGTCCCGCGCTCCGCGTCGACGTCGACGCAACTCGATCGCGTCCATCGCGACTTCAACGACCCGGGCGTCGTCATCCTCGACGAGGTCGACCAGCTGCGCGAGACCGAGCTGCTCTACGACCTCCACGAGTTCCGCGGGCTCTCGTGGGTCGGCATCGCGAACGACGAGGTCGACCTGCTCGCGGACCTCGACGAGCGCGTTCGCTCTCGCGTTTCAGTCGGTTACCGCGTCACGTTCGACCGCTACGGCGAGGACACGATCGCGGAGATCGTCCGGCTCCGGGCTCGCGCCGGACTCGGACCCGGCGCCGCCAGCGACGAGGTCTGCGAGACGGTCGCGCGGCTCGCCGACGGCGACGCACGCATGGGGATCACGACGCTCCGGGCCGCGGCGCGGAAGGCGAGCAGCGAGGGGCTGTCGAACATCCCGGGTAGATCGGCCCTTATGTGATGCTCCGAAGCCCACTGCCCGATGGGAGATTCTTGACGCTCCGCTCAAATTCGTCGGAGGAACGTCTGTAGTTCCGCGTATGCTGCGTCATACTTGTCTTGGAACACGTAGTGTCCAGCGTCCGGGACGTGGACCAATCGACCGCTAGGAAGTGAGTCAGCGGCATCGAGGTCCCTCACCCGTGTCTCAACGTCGGTATCGCGTCGCAGGATAAGCGTTCGACTCGTGATGTCAGGAAAAACATCACCGAGGGGCGACGGATACCCGTTTCGAGCGATCTCAGCCGCTTCTGGCCGGACATCGAGTGAGGCGGTTGCGAGCCGTTTCGCGTGAACCAAATCGATATCTTGGTAGTGTTCTGTGATGATGTCCTCGACGCTCTGGTTAGTGATGTCTTCTATTTTCTCGCGAGCGAGCGCAACCCGCTCGTCAGGGCCTGCGTCGGGAACATCATGTATCCCGACGGGGTCTTCAAGTACCACGCCCCGAGAGAGGTCGGGATACGTCGCAGCAGTCCGTGCGACCGTGACCGCGCCCATCGAGTGACCCAGTAAAACAGGGTCATCGAGGTCGAATTTACGCACGACTGCGCGGAGGTCTGTAATCCGATCTTTGAGTTCGTAGCCCGTCGGAGGGGCATCGGAGCGTCCGTGTCCACGGGCATCGTATGTGACGACTTCGTACTCGTCAGCGAGGTCGTTGGCAAGCGGGACCCAACGGAGCCCGCTGTCGTAGAATCCGTGAGCCAGTACGATCGGCGGTCCAGTACCGGTGCGATAACACTGGAGGTCGGCACCGTCGGCGTGAACGGGTTTTGTCTCCCAGCTATCTGGTAGGTCCATTAATTCGTGGGATGACAGGACGGTGAATAAATACGTCGCAAAGACGGATACTGGTTGAGTACAACGTGTAGCATACGCCCAGACATCCCGACGAACGATTCACCCATAAGGTTGCGAACGGAAAGTGGTTCATTTGCTGAATACACTCTCTGTATCCCGCACGCCGATCTTATCATTTTTTTACTACTCCGATAGAGCCCGGAATATCAATTTCTGTGATCGACCGGTTCAGTCGTTCTGCCGGCTGCCGACAGACCGGCACCACGCGCGGGCGTAATTAATAGGAAAGTGAGGGGGAGGGGGAAAGACATGGCCAAATCGGCCGTGAGAACGAGGTCGAATCTCTGTAGCCGACCGGAAAACGAGTTGCAGGGCGCCGAGCTACTGGTCTGACTTCAATCCGGGAATCGAGCGCCCGCTGGACCGCTTCGGAGCCGAGGAATCGCCGACGTTCATGCCGATAGCGTAGATTCCAGTTCTCAGAAGCTCGCCAGCGTCTCGTCTCTCGTCTCACTGAGGTACTGCCGTATCTCTCCCTCGCGCCAGCCCACCGGCACCAGCACGCTCTCGACGGCGCGCACAGCGGCGTCCTCGTACCACTCGGTGTCGTATCGTGGTATCTCTTCGAACGCCAATTTAACCCGCGACGCGCCTCGTGCGTCAGAATCAACGACCACGTACCGGACGGTCTGTCCCGGGGCGAGCCCTGCGCCCTCGATTTGTGCCCGCTTCAGCGCTGCGACGGTGAGGGTCTCCATCGAGTAGTCGTCTACGTCCTTCGACACGCGATTGTCGACGACGAGCGCGCTCGGGTCCACCGTCTCCGCTCGTAGTTCGTCGAGGCGCCGCCGGAGTACGTCGCACACCGCTTCGGGGGAGCGCGTCTCGTCGAACACGCGAAGCGCCTCGCTCTGGACCTCTTCGACCCATTCCGGCGTCGAGCGCTGTCGCCCCTCGATACCGCGCGTTTTGACCGCGTCGCCGAGCCCCGTCTCGGGATACTCCTCACCGCGGCGCTTTCCGAAGTACCGAGTGAGCGCCCCCGAATCGCCGTTTCGCGTCGGACAGAACGCGACCCAGTCGAACGCGCATTCGTACTCCAACTCGATGCCCGCCTCCTCGCTGATCTCGGCGGCGACCTCCTCCAGGGGGCGCTGCTCGCGACCGTCGGCGGGGGTCACCCAGATAGAGTCGACGATGCCGTGGACCACGCGCCAGCCGGCCGCTTCGAGTGCGGTCTTGGCGTCGAGGAGGAGCTCGCGAGCGTAGGCGTTGATCGCCTCGTGGCACTCGATGCGGCCGAACTTGGCGTTCGAGAAGCCCTGATACCCGAAGCAGGACACGAGGATCCACTTGATTGCTGAGGAGGCGGCCTCCAGCCGCTCCCGTTCGTCGCCGGCGGCGTCGGGGATCTCTTCTTTGATCTCGCTCCGGGCGTCGATCAGCGGGCCGAGGACCTCCGGCAGGTAGCCGTCCCGATCGCAGACGGAGTAGCCGAGTCCCGGCACGTCATCGGTGTCACAACACCCGCAGCGGACGGTCTCGGGCGAGATGTTCCGGGTTCGGATGATGTTGGGATACAGGGATGCGAAGTCGAGCTCGTGAACGTCCTCGTGGACGCCGACGTCGGGGGCGAACGTCGTTCCGCCGCGGTCGGCGTCGTCGAGCGTCGACGCTCGCTTGAACAGTTCCGGGCGCCACGCGCGCCACGGCACGAGCACGTCGCGGTCTCTCGCTTCTCGGATCTGCATCGCCGTCAGGACGCGCCCGATGGACGCCCAACCGAGTTCCTGGAGCGGGAGCCCGGAGCGCTCGACGAGGTCGAGACAGCCCTCCAGCCCGGACTCGTGATAGAAGAACGAGTTGGACTCGTCGACGATGACGCGGCCGGGGACCGCGTACCGGGCGGGCGAGTGCCCCACGTTTCCGTACGAGGTGTACGTCGACTCGCCGGCGAGCTTCGTGTAGCCCTCCCGCCGACCGAGCTCGAGGTCGACGCCGTACGCGTCGGCCGCCTCGAACAGCAGCGGGACGAGGTCCGCCGTCGAGACGACCAGGACATCGGGGTCGCGTTCGTCGAGGCGGCGCTGAACGCCGGCGACGGTCTCGCCGGGCGACGTGCCGACTCGGTCACCGTCGACGGCGAGCTGCGGCAGTGACTCCATGCCCGACTCGTGAGCCGGAAAGTCGAGGCGTAGCGTCCGGAGATCACGAACGGAGCGGTCCGGAGCGGCGGGCGTGTCCGTTTCGAGGCAGAACCGCAGTTGCCGGGTAAAATCGACGTTGTAGCAGGTGTAGGTGTCGGGCTGTCCGAACTGCTGGACTCGGCTCGCGACCCTCCGGACCGCGTCGATCGAGGCGGCGTCGACGCGGAGCAGCGGCCGGGCGTCGGTCCGGAACGTCTGCCGGTGGGCCTCGACGCTGAGCCGCTCGACGGCCTCCTGTCCGTCGAGGAAGGACCAGAGGTCTCGGAGCGCGTCGGAGAGCCCGTCCCGAGACGGCGGCGTCGGGTCCGGGCCGCCCGAGCGACCGTAGAGGTCGCCCGCGGAGTCACCGACGAAGAGCGTCGGGTGGTGGTTCCCGTGTACCTCGCGAGCGGCGCCGTCCGGGGAGAGCGTCCATCGGGCGACGCGGCCGTCGCCGAGGTACTCCAGCGTGAGCGTCACGGGCTACGGCTCGGTGAGCGTCTCTATCTGCTCTTCCAGTTCGGCGATCCGGCGCTCCTGTTCGAGCGCGATCGCCATCCACACCGGTGCCAGCGGGTCGGCGGGGTTGAGGTTCCCCGCGGCGTCGGCGTGGTCGCGAGCGTACACGAACAGCCGGTCGAAGCGGGGCTTGTCCTGCCGGCGGAGGACGCGGCGGAACGGGCGCCAGTCGTCTTCGATCGCGCTCAACTGGTCCCGGTACGTCGGGTTCGTCCGCCCCATTACTGGATGCCCGGCGTGGCCGCGGCGCGGTCGACGGTCGCTCCCTCGTACATCCGGGCGCGGTGTTCGAGGACCTCCCGCCAGTACGCGAGCGTCGTCTGGAGCCAGCCGTCGTCAGTGTGGTAGACGAGCGTCTCGGTGTCGCCGTCGGCGTCCTCGAAGCGCGGGCCGAAGGGCGTCTTCCGGCACTGGAGGTGCGTCTCCGCAGCCCGGCGGAGCGGCGTCGAGAACTCGTCGTCGCGGCACCGCGTCACGATGACCGGAACGTCGTGGACGCGGGCGACGCGAGCGACCGACGCGATCGCGCGGATGAACAGCTGCTCGGCGGTGTCGCCGTCGACGTCGGCGGCGCGGTACATGCCGTCGAGTCCGGTCGCGACCACGACCGAGGGCGACTCCCGGTCGGAGAGCCGGCCGGTCAATCGGTCGAGCAGCGAGGTGTGCTGGTGCGCCGTGAACCCGCGAGCGACCTCGATGCGGTCGAGGACGCGATCGGCCGGGGCGAGTTCGCGGAGGCGGCTCGTGTTCGCTCTGTTCGCGCCGTCGACCCAGAACGCGGGGCCGTCGGCGCCGAGGACGCGGTCGAGCAGGAGCGCCTGGACGGGCGTGACTCCGAGTTCGTCGTCGACGTCGACGAGCGTGACGCCCGGCGCGAGCTCCGGGAGGTCGGCGGTCGGCCGTCTGGAGCGAGTTGGCATGGTAGGGCCGACGAGAAATTAGGTAAAAGGGGTGAGCCATGGACGGGCGGTGAAAGTGGAAGTGACGACGGCGCCGAAGTCGTCACGCTGTAATCACGGGATCTGCGCTACCGCCGCGGTCGAAATCACAGTATCAAGCCAGCATTCGATCAGCCGATTGTCGACAATCGCGGCGCGAAACAAAAACCGGAGCGACGGGGGGTGGCCTGATCAGCGCGCACTGGTTGATAACTGAGGCAGCGCCTCAAAACCGGAGCTGAGTAAACATGTTAGAGAGTACATCACTCTACGAGAAGCGCGGTCCGGGCATGAGAGGATGCCTTTCGCTGTTCTCTGCTAAGAACTCTGAAAAAAGTATTGACAAATCGTCGGTATCACTATTCGTGAGTTCCGGACTCTCGGCAACACAGTTTACTGTAACTCCATTCGACTCAAGTGACTCTACATCTGATTCTGGTGGTGACTCCCATGTCCATACTTCGCCTTTGACCACCCGCTCCGAACCGAACCGGCCCATCTTGCGCAATAGCTGCTGGCGTATTTTGTGTACCCCAGTGGTGGTCAAGTCCACCTTACACTCGATTACGCGAATAGATTCACTATGCTCAACCCAGACATCAATTTCTTCTCCGTCTTGTTTGTCACTCCAGTGTACTCGGGCGTCAGGATACCGCTCGGCTACTACGTACGCAGTAAGCAATTCGACGAGTACCCCACGTCCAGCCTCAATTGCGTTCATCATTCGGGAACTTTCCCGAGTTTGTTTGACATAGTCGTCAGAGAGCCGACCAGCGACAGAATCGATGAAATCTGATCGGTCCACCTCCACCGTTGTTTGTACAACCTGATTCTCTGGAATCCGATCAAGAAGCGACTCAATTCGCTTGACTCTGTGTTCACCATCCACCTCAAAGTCTGCGGCTACATTGTTGAATATCAACCACCCTGATGGGTCGCCGAAGCTCCTCGGAGGCACACGTTGTAAGATAGCATATGAAACCAGATTTCCTCCCTCCGTAGGGTGGTTGAATCGGGTAACATGAATCGGGACTTCCTCCTCAAACTGTCTGTATGTGTCTGTCAACCCCCTCAAAACCGTTTCAATGAGTGGAAGTCTACTGAAACTCTCTTCGCCAATCCACTCTGCCTGTCTGAACCATATTAGACCGTAGGCGACTCTTGCGGCCGGTTCCAGATCATCTAAGGACGGCGCTACGCCCTCCGTGGTGAGCGGGCTAATATATTCCTTGACAGGCTCTCCTGTCCAGTGAAAAAGATCTCCTGCTTCTAAGGAAAGAGTCGTAATCTCTTCCGGATATCGTGCGTCCAGAGGGTCAACAATTGTCTCCTTGACTTGTGTGCGGTACGAACTCAGCGGATTTTCGTCTCTCTGTTCGATATCATCTTCTTCCAGTTCCCATACATCGCGAGTCGTGTAGCGGTCGCTGTGTCCAAGATCTGGAATTCCTGCTTCAACGTACTCTGTCGGTTCGAGAAGTGTTGACCACAGATACTGGAGGGTGACAGCGTATCCCTTTATAAAGCCTTCTCTGAGATCTCCCCCCAACCAGCTAGTAAGATTCGATGGCCCGTATCCGTCTGGTCGATTATTTCTAGTCTGCTGGAAAGCGGTATAGAGACTCAATGTAACCGCGTCACGTCGTACCTTATCAGGACTCACACCAACATCGACAACGGACAGATCCTGATCAAGCTGCCTTCGAATCTTGAGCAGTGGTTCGATCACGTCTGTGATCTCGGAAACGAGTTGCTTGGGATCCGATGAAGTACACCCTCGAATGTCCGACTGAATCTGTTTACAATTCCGATACAGATTCAATGTCTCTGACGAGTGTGGTATCTCTGAGAGTGGTGGAAGCTGTGCTAGGGCCCGACGAGTGATATAATCGTCTCCTAGGTTCAGATCTTGATTGTATCGGCACAGAGATAGAAGATGGCGGACCCCAGTTTCAATGAAAACCGGGTATCCTGAGCAGAATGTCTCACCAGAGATCTCTGTCTCAGCAAGCCACTCAGCAACTTCATCAGGCTGAGTGGCGATATCCAAAATTTCTAGAGTTGACCAAATATCACCCACCCGAGGCGCAATATCGTCAGTAGTAGTCATTTACTTAACAACCATTGTAGCAGTTCACTTGTATGACTAATGGCTTTGTTGGAGCTACGCTGATCCAGATTAAGATGCTGGCTACACATCTACTTTCCAGTTTCAGTTTCGCCCCGGGTCTGGCGTACTGACTTTACACGGCCTCACGTGAGTTGGGGTATGTCGCAGACAGGCAGCACGACCGAAGAGTCGCTGGAGGAACTCGTGCGCAACCCCGACGGCACGATTCCGGACCCGGTCGGCTTCGAGCCGTCCGAGAGAGTCACGATCGAGACCCGGTACGTAGAGAAAACGATGAACGCGCTCGAATTCCCGCTCACCCATATCTACTGCCTGTACGAATCGGACTGGCCCGTCGAGATGAACCCTGACCTAGGCGTGAGGGAGTTAGTCGTCACGAGCCACGAGACGTGGGAGGAACACCGGTTTCGGGTGTCGATGCCCGACGAGGTGACTGACGAGTTCTACGACCGGCTGGAGACGTACGAGAAGGTGAGTCCGGAGCAGCTCGACGTTGAACGGGTTGACCGACGAAGCGATCGAGACCGTTGAAGCGGTATCGTAGTAATTTCACTCAATATTCATAAAATTGAAATGGGTTTTGTCAGTATCGTAAGTTGTGAAGATTAAGAAGTTGATTACGGAGTACGAGACTCAGATCTCCGTTTTATCCACTATCGTCATAGTAAGCTATTTTGCCGCACGCTGGATACAAAATAGCTATTTTCTCCTAGAATACCTTGCTGTGATACTCATATTTGGTATTATTTACGAGGCATGGGACAGTTTTCAGCCTGATGATAGTAAGCGCGAATTCATCCGAGCAGTTGGACTAGAGTCCCCAACCGGAATGCAAGTCGCCTTACTCTGGTTTGTCGGCTCTACAGTATTCGCATCGATTCAACTTCGAGCTCTCGTAGAGGGAGCTTTTGGACCATTATCGGTGGTTCAGATGCTAGGTGTAATCGTTGTGTTGAGTCGGATCTACGTGAACGCTTACGTGAGAGAGGAAATTGTAGGTGTTTTTGATGGGGAACCAAGCACCTTCACCGCCTACTCATCCGGTATTATTGCGTTCTTCTTATCGCTACAGTTGAGAACGTACTATCCAGTTACTTCATTCAGACATAACCTCGTTGTTCTCTGTGTCTCGATCGTTCTTCCATATCTTGTTTTCTATGAGACTGGTGTACGTCATTACCTTCCAGACATGCGAGAATCGCCCTCTGAGTGAATTCGGATTTGCGCGGCTCTGTTGAAATCCTCAGTGGCTGATACAAACGGCCTGCTGTACAGCGCACAAGTACCGCACAATCAACGTGTTTTTGCCTAGATCACGGTAATTAGGAGGTGATTTTGTTCCCTAGTAGATAGCTTGGTATCATCACGAGCAGAGACATCCCAAACCCGATGGCAGATGTAAATCCGAGAAAGAACACAGTCGTGGGCACATCAATTATACCCGTAAGAGACATGAGCGCTACATAAATCGGGAGCCCGAGGGTCATAGTCAAAACGATAGTTGCGATCTTCCGCTTGTCTTGCTTAGTTAAATCCTGAGTAAGAGACGATAGGAGGGCCATATTACTCAGTTCGTCCTTACGGTGTATAGTTCTTATTCGACTGTTGAAATTATATCGTGAGGGCTTGAGAACCGGCTTGAATCTATTCAATGTCTCTATATTCGGCACGACCACGAAAACACGTCACTCTATGAGGATTTCAACAGAGCCGTTGACTACAAACACGATAAAAGTCTGAGTTGTTGGAGTCCGACTATGTCACAGTCAGTGGTTGCTCAATTACGACCGAGTTTGTCGGCATATGAACGACGCGAACTGTAATACTTTCTCCACTATTAAGTTCACATTCGGAACTCGCCAATCTGAATGTGATCGTTTCGCCTGCCTGCCACTGACCGTCTGCTTCACCAATCGGCCCACTCACTGAATTATATGAGTTATCGAAAATATCGTCACCTCGAACGTACTCGCTCGTCGGTACCGGGTCGCCTCCACTCGCTGGTAAGTTTACTAATCGACCGGATTTCTCACAGGCTTCCTGTGCATTGACAGCTATCTCAAGGTTAGAAGCAGATAGAGTGTCCCCCGCGATGTGTGTGATACTCACTTTCCCGCCATCATTCCCATCTTGTGTTACAAGTTCTCCACTCGATTGACCGACAATAGGGGCGGGTCGAATGGTTTCGTCGGCAAACCCAAGCGCGAAGACAGAGATCGTTGCGGCCAGTACCACTACTATGGCGACCATCAAAATGGTAGCTATGACTGATGAAACAGCTCGCAACGAAGAGACCATCCTTTCAAAAATATTGAGCGACCGGGGTATTAGTAAATTCGTATTATTCTGGGGGTGCTACATACGCGCTCTGTATCTCGCACGTCGATTCTATCACTTCTTATGGATTTCAACAAAGCCATTTGCGCACATAAATAGAATATATGCCACTTGACGAAAGGTGGTGAAGTCATCGGCGTTTCGGCGGCTATTCGAGTGATATGGAGAACACATCATGTTTGGAGTACCTGAGAGCCAATTTTCAACACATACGGGTGTGATAGGCAAATCAGCATGAGCGGTAGCGACGATGTGATTGACTGGATTCTATCGGCCGATAAGTCAGCAGTGATCCGGTATCTGTTCCTAGTTATCGCGGCTTCGGCGATAATGTGGATTGCGGCAACAGGCGTCCAACGGGTCTACGGGGTAGAATGGTTTCCGGCCCTCAATGCGACAGGTTCGGTCGCTCTAACGGCCATACTGGCGACTCTCTATTTTCGACAGTCCAAAGTTTTAGAGTCCCAGCAGGAGCTTCTCACTGCGGAGTTAAACCGTGGAGTTCGGGAGAAGCACACAGAGATACTTCGGGAGAGGGTTCAAGAGTGGCACGGGAATATTGAAATGGAATTGACTGAAGAGGATCCGTTGGACGCACCATCCGATAACCTCCCCTCGGTTGGTCGAGCATCGTTCAAATCTGCGGATCCCAGCCTCTCTCTTACTGATTCGGGAGAAGCATTCACCGCCGTTCCTTCTCAGCTCAAGGATGATCGGTACTTCCGTGATCTCATCGAGAACCACGCTACTGAGTTACGAACGAAAGCACGAAGAATAGAAGTCCTTCAGTCAGAGTTTGAGAAAGTAAAATCTGAATTCACAGAAGAGTTCGACGCTTCAAAGCCCTAAGGGTTCGTCTGAAACCACCCCCACGGCTGCGGGCCTTTCGAGCGCGTCACGCTTCAAACCCACAAGGGTTCGTCTGAAACGGCTGATAACCTTCGGGATCACACCGAGTATCCGGTGCTTCAAACCCACAAGGGTTCGTCTGAAACGCGAGCTGACGCCGGAGATCGAGGGGGCCGAGTTGTGCTTCAAACCCACAAGGGTTCGTCTGAAACACTTCATCTGGGAGCTCCGGCGTGCGGCGCCGGACGCGCTTCAAACCCACAAGGGTTCGTCTGAAACGCTTTCCCTCACGAGGCGGACAATTCCCATGAAGCTTCAAACCCACAAGGGTTCGTCTGAAACTGCGTCGTGAGCGACGACGTCGACGCCGATCACGTCGCTTCAAACCCACAAGGGTTCGTCTGAAACTGCGTCGTGAGCGACGACGTCGACGCCGATCACGTCGCTTCAAACCCACAAGGGTTCGTCTGAAACGTGTTGCGAGGATGCGTGACGAGGTGATCGTCACCGCTTCAAACCCACAAGGGTTCGTCTGAAACCGTCGACGACGCGGTGAGCGGGGTACAGGATACGGTGCTTCAAACCCACAAGGGTTCGTCTGAAACGAGCGTGGCGCGCGCGTTCTGGACCGCCTCAAAGTTGCTTCAAACCCACAAGGGTTCGTCTGAAACGATGAGCGACGGCATCCCCGACTCGTTTTACGATCAGCTTCAAACCCACAAGGGTTCGTCTGAAACTCGCCGCCGTCGCCTTTCGTGAGGTAGGCGTAGCGGCTTCAAACCCACAAGGGTTCGTCTGAAACCCCCGTCGTGCGGCCCGGGAGCCATGAGATGAGATAGCTTCAAACCCACAAGGGTTCGTCTGAAACTAACCGTCGCCACTACAACGAGTACGTCAACTTCACGCTTCAAACCCACAAGGGTTCGTCTGAAACTGACCTTATCTTTGGCCTAATTGACGACCAAGATGCTTCAAACCCACAAGGGTTCGTCTGAAACCCGGCTTCCAGCGATTCCTCGCCGGAGGCCTCGGTGCTTCAAACCCACAAGGGTTCGTCTGAAACGTGGTCAGGGCTACAGCGGGATGCGCATCAGCACGGAGCTTCAAACCCACAAGGGTTCGTCTGAAACCTTTGTGCCGGAGCAAAGTTTGGCGGAGGATATATCAGCTTCAAACCCACAAGGGTTCGTCTGAAACTTAAGGCTATTTAAAGCATTATCAAGGCGAGTGTCTGCTTCAAACCCACAAGGGTTCGTCTGAAACCGATCGTCTCACTCGCCGGGCCGGCGACCTCCTCGTCGCTTCAAACCCACAAGGGTTCGTCTGAAACCGGTCGACGATGCCGCCTACGAGTGCTACTACGTGCTTCAAACCCACAAGGGTTCGTCTGAAACGCGCGAGACGGAGTACGCGCCGTCGACGCTGTGGGAGCTTCAAACCCACAAGGGTTCGTCTGAAACCTCGTGGGGGGACTGGACCGAGGTTCAAGAGGTCGCTTCAAACCCACAAGGGTTCGTCTGAAACCAGCGATTCGGTCGAGTCCGTGGTGGTCGTGTAGACGCTTCAAACCCACAAGGGTTCGTCTGAAACTGTTCGGGGAGGATCATACCAGTCTCTCCGACCGGGAGCTTCAAACCCACAAGGGTTCGTCTGAAACCCTGCTCGAAGATCCGAGCAACCAGTTCGATCCGGAGCTTCAAACCCACAAGGGTTCGTCTGAAACAACGATAAAGGCCGCGACGGCCGGACGCTACAGGAGTACCTCGCGCATCGGCAGGAGTCGTGTAACAAGACGACGCTGAACAACGAGTTCGGGACGCTCAAGAAGTTCTTCGAGTTCCTGGTCGCGATCGAAGCGACCGAGCCGGAGATGCCGGACAAGGTCCAACTGCTCAAGCCGGCGGCGACGGCCGACGAGCAGACCAACACCGAGAAGATCGCGCCGGACCGGGCTCGGGAGATTCTCGCGCATCTGGAGCGCTTCGAGTACGCGAGCCGCGACCACGTCGTCATGCTCCTGATGTGGCGCTTCGCGTTCCGGTACAGCGACCTCCGAGCGATCGACCTCCGCGACCTCTCGCTCGACGGCGATCTCGACGAGGAGCGGCTGCGGGAGATCGGCGAGGAGCCGGAGAACCTTCCGGACGAGATCGGCCCGCACCTGTACATGGTGAGCCGCCCCGAGTCGGGAACGCGGCTCAAGAACCACTTGAAGAGCCAGCGCGTCGTCTCGCTCACCGCTGAGGAGGTCGAGGTACTCCGCGACTACATTGAAACGAAGCGGGTTGACAAGACCGACGACGCGGGCCGCGAGCCGCTCATCACGACGGTTCAGGGGCGCCCGACGGACGCGAGCGTTCGCCGGTGGATGTACCGGATGACGCAGCCCTGCCTGATTGGCGACTGTCCGCACGACCGCGATCCGGACGACTGTGAGTTCTTGGAACACGGCCACGAGAGCAGTTGTCCGTCAACTCACTCGCCCCACCGCATCCGGACGGGAGCGATCTCAAACATGCGGGAGCAGGGGATCTCGGTCGAAGACGTGGCCGAACGCGTCGACGCGACGCCGGAGACCGTGCGGCAGCACTACGACTTCAGTGCGGAGATGAAACGCTTAGAGAACCGACGCACACAGTTCGAGGATTTACAATGATAAACGACGCAATAAGAGAAGCGTATAGCCCGTATAGCGGCCGCTCAGCGGTCCCATACGGAATTCTACGCGGACCGTCCGGATGCGGCTAGCGCGACCGCTGTCGCTCTTCGCGGACGGTGCGACGCGATCCGGGACAGTACACGTGCGGGTCGGTAACGGATGCGTACCTCTTTGCCCGTGTAGAATATCAACGAAACATGAAACGAACGGGCGGTGCGTTCCGGATCCTCCTGCTCGCGGGGATCATCTTCCTCGCGGGCTGTGCCGGCGCGGTACCCGGCGATCAGGCGCCGACGGGACCGGACGCGGGCGACGAGACGGCGGCCGAGGCGGCGAACGGCACCGTCGAGGTCCACTTCATCAACGTCGGGCAGTCGGTCAGCACGCTCGTCGTCGGGCCGGAGGGAGCGACCATGCTCGTCGACACGGGTCACTACAACGACGACGGCGAGTACGTGCTGGAGTACCTCCGGCGGCACGACATCACGCGGATCGACCACCTCGTCACCTCGCACAACGACGCGGACCACATCGGCGGCAACGCGGCGATCATCGAGCACTACGAGACGGAGGCCGACGGGATCGGTGCCGTCTACGACCCCGGCATCGCCGCGAGCACGCAGACCTACGCCGAGTACCTCGACGCGGTCGAGGAGCACGACGTGACGCTGTACGAGACGCGCGAGGGCGACGCGATCTCGTTCGGCGCGGTCGGCGTCGACGTGCTCGGGCCGCCCGAGCCGTACCTCGAAGGCGAAGCGCGCAACGAGAACAGCGTCGTGCTCAGGCTCACCCACGGCGAGACGAGCTTCCTGCTGTCCGGCGACGCCGAAGACGATCAAGAAGCGTACCTGATCGACGCGTACGGGTCGGAACTGGAGTCGACCGTGCTGAAGGCCGGCCACCACGGCTCGTCGAGCTCGTCGAGCGGCCCGTTCCTCGACGCGGTGGGACCGCGGGCGGTCGTCGTGTCGAGCGCGTACGACTCCCAGTACGGTCACCCGACAGAGGAGGTCCTCCGGCGGTTCGCGGACCGGTCGCTCCCGACCTACTGGACCGCGACGCACGGGACCGTCGTCCTCGTGAGCGACGGGAACGGCGTCTCCGTGCGGACGCAGCGCGACGCGCCCACCGACCCGCTCGCGGTGCGCGACGGCGAGCCGATCGAACCCGGGGCAGGCGGCGAGGTCGTCGAACGCGCTCGGCTCGGCGGCGACCCGGTCGACGGCGGTTCCGGAGGCGGAGCCGACGACGACAGCGACGCCGACGACGACGGCGGCGACACTGACGGAGGGGACGAGACGGCGTCGACCGATCCGGCCGCAGCCTTGGAAGTCGCGGCGATCAACGCGGACGCCGAGGGCGACGACGGCGAGAACCTGAACGACGAGTACGTGGTCTTCGAGAACGCGGGCGACGAGCCGATCGACCTGTCCGGGTGGACGGTCGCGGACGAGGCGGCGCACAGCTACGCGTTCCCGGAGGGATACACGCTCGACGCGGGCGCGACGGTGACGCTCCGGACGGGGAGCGGCGCAGACACCGACGCCGAACTGTACTGGGGGGCGGGGTCGCCGGTCTGGAACAACGCCGGCGACACGGTGATACTCTCGAACGCCGCCGGGGAACGCGTGCTTGCGGTGAGCTACGAATGACCGGTATCGATCTCCCCGACGGCGAGTACACCGCGGTCGTGGACGGCGTCGAGGACGGGCTTGCGACCGTGTTCTTCGAGCGCGACGGCGACGAGGTGGGGGACGCGGTGCTGGACGCCTCACGGCTTCCGCCGGACGGAGGGCATGCCGACGCGGTCCTGTCGGTGACGCTCGACGGCGGGCGTATCGAGGCCGCCTCGTACGAGCCCGAGGAGACGGAGCGCCGCGCCGAGGCGGCGCAGGACCGGTTCGATCGGCTCTCGGAGCGACCGCCGTCCGACGAGGGGGCGTAAGGGCGGCGCCGGTCGCTCCGCAACCACTAAACGCGGCTCGCTCCTTGCTTCGGTAATGGCCGACTGGACGGAGAAGTACCGCCCGAGCACGCTCTCGGAGGTGCGCGGCAACGACAAGGCCCGCGACGCGTTCGCGGAGTGGGCCCGCTCGTGGGACGACCATCACGAGGCGGTCGTCCTCCACGGCAGCCCCGGCGTCGGGAAGACGAGCGCGGCGCACGCGCTCGCGAACGACATGGGGTGGGAGACGGTGGAGCTGAACGCCTCCGACCAGCGCACCGCCGACGTCATCGAGCGGTTCGCGGGCCGGGCCGCGCGGAACGCCACCCTCAGCGGGAGCGCGGCCGGCGGCGGCGCGGCCGGCGGCGACACCGCCTCGCGACAGCTCGTCATCGTCGACGAGGCGGACAACATCCACGGCAACTACGACCGCGGCGGCGCCTCGGCGATCACGAAGCTGGTCAAGGAGTCCGGCCAGCCTATCGTGCTCATCGCCAACGACTACTACGACATGTCGCGGGGGCTCCGGAACGCGACCCAGGAGATCGAGTTCCGCGATGTCTCCGCGCGCTCCATCGTCCCCGTCCTCCGCGACGTCTGCCGCAAGGAGGGAATCGAGTTCGACTCCGACGCCCTCCAGCGGATCGCGGAGGGGAACCGCGGCGACCTCCGAGGCGCGGTCAACGACCTCCAAGCCGCGACGCAGGGGCGCGACTCGATCACAGTCGAGGACGTGGTCACCGGCGACCGCGACAAGGCGCTGGGGCTGTTCCCGTTCCTCGACGCCGTGTTGAAAGAGGAGTCCGCCGAGGAGGCGCTCCGGTCGGCGTACGCCGTCGACGAGACCCCGGACGACCTGACGGCGTGGATCGAGAACAACGTCCTCGACGTGTACGAGCCGGCGGCGGCGGTTCGCGCGTACGACTTCCTCGCGAACGCCGACGTGTGGCTCGGCCGCGTCCGCGCCACGCAGAACTACTCCTACTGGCGGTACGCGACCGACAACGCGGCGGCGGGCGTCGCGTCCGCCCGCGACGGCGAGAAGGGGGGCTGGACCCGGTACGGCCGCCCGCAGTTCTGGTCGTCGTCGGACGCGACCGCCGACGAGGTCGTCGGCAAGATTGCGGCCGCGAGCGGCTGTAGCGTCGCGACCGCCAGACGCGAGGTACTCCCGTTCCTCGAGACCGTCACGCACCACTGTAAGCCCCGCGAGCTGACCGTCGCGATGGCGGCCGCATACGACCTCGACGAGGCGGGCGTCGCCTTCGTTACCGGCTCCGGCGAGTCGACGAACAAGGTCGCGTCGATCGTTGAGGACGCGCAGGCCCGCCGCGAGGAACTGATCGAGGAGCACGCGGACGGTGCCTTCGCGCACGCCGCGGCCGACCGGCGAGACGACGAGAGCGACTCGGGCGCGCCCGACGGCCCGGACCGCGACGGCTCCGAGGCGACCGCCGACGGGAGCGACCAGCGCGACTCGGCGGACGGCGCGGCCGCTGACGAAGCGGCCGACGAGGAGGAAGACGACGATCAGGCCGGGCTGACCGACTTCATGTGAGCCGGTCTCGGGGGGTAGTTCACCGGTTCCCGCTGCCGCTGAGGGGGGACGAACTCGGCCCCGAACCGCCGTCGCTCACGCCCGCAGGCTCGATCGCATCCACGCGGCAGAACTCGAACCGCGCGCCGCCCTCCCGGCCCTCCGTCACCGAGACGGTCCACCCGTGCGCCTCGGCGATTCGCTCGACGATGGCGAGCCCGAAGCCCGTCCCGTCCTTCGCGGTGGTGTGTCCAGCATCGAAGACGGCGTCTCGCTGGTCGGGGTCGATCCCGGGCCCGTCGTCAGCGACGTAGAACCCCTCGCGCGTCCGCCCGACCCGGACGCGGACCGCGGCCTCGTCGGGGTCCGAGGGAGTGCCGTCGGCCTGCGACCCCGCTCCCGAGGCGAACGTCCTCGGCGCGCCGCGCTCGTCTGGGTCCGACTCGTCGCCGCCGGTGCCGGCCGAGCCGGGTTCGTCCGGGGTCCCGTGTTCGATCGCGTTGCGGAAGAGGTTCTCGAGCGCCTGTCGGAGTCGGTCCGCGTCCGACCGGATCGTCGGGAGCGGTGCGTCGACGACGAGCGCGGCGTCGGCCGGTCGGCCCGTCGTCCGCCACGCGCTCTCGACGACCGACCGCAGGTCGGTCGGCTCGGTCGCCTGAACCGTTTTCCCCTCGCGCGCCAGCGTCAGGACGTCGCCGATGAGGTGGTCCATGCGGTCGAGGGCGTCGAGGGCGCGGTCCAGCTGCTCCGTCGACGCGTCGCCGTCGAGGTCGTCGGCCAGTTCGATGTTTCCGACCGCGACGGAGAGGGGGTTCCGGAGGTCGTGGCTCACAACGCTCGCGAACTCCTCCAGCCGCTCGCGCTGTCGTTCCAGCCGTTTGCGGCGCTCGACGCGCTCGTCGGCGGGGAAGAGGTACCCCGCCACGTCGCCGCGTTCGGTCGCCCGGCCACGCTCGTGGACCCACTGCGGCTCACTGTCGGACGCGACGCGGTACACCACGTCGACGGGGTCGGTCTCGAGCGCCTCCCGGAGACGGTCGCGGTCCTCGTCGGCCACGCAGTCGAGCCAACCGCCGTCCGGCCGCTCCGGGACGTGGACCCGCGGATCGTCTCCCGCCTCGATCACGAACCGAGAGGGGTCCCCCTCGGGTCGGCGGTAGGCGATCCCGGGCCGTCGCTTCATCGGTCGTGACACGTGTCAACCAGATTACTCGGTCCACATAAACATTACTCAACTATCACTTGTCATACACTGAGATCAAGTCAAAATAACACGAAAAAATCGATCGCGGAAGCGGAACCGCCGAGAGACCTTTGTCGCGTCCGCCGATTGATCGCCGTATGCGCGCTGCGATCCTTCGAGACCACGGGGAGCCGCTCGCGGTTCGCGAGCTTCCCGACCCCGAACCGGAGCCCGACGGCGCCGTCGTCCGCGTGGAGGCCTGCGGCGTCTGCCGCAGCGACTGGCACGCGTGGGCCGGTCACGGGGAGTGGGCGGACGACCGCGTCCCGCGCGGCCAAGTGCTCGGCCACGAGCCGGCCGGCGAGGTCGTCGCGGTCGGCGACGAGGTCGACCGGTTCCGCCCGGGCGACCGCGTGGTCGTCCCCTTCTCGCTCGGCGACGGGACGTGCCCCCACTGCCGCCGCGGGGCCGGCAACGTCTGCGAGGACGGCCGCGCGCTGGGGTTCGAGGCCGCCGCCCCGGGCGCGTTCGCGGAGCGAGTGGCGGTGCCGGCCGCCGACTACAACCTCGTCGGGCGCCCCGCCTGGCTCGGCGCGACCGCGGCCGCGGCGCTCGGCTGTCGGTACATGACGGCGTACCACGCGCTCGCCGAGCGCGCGAACGTCAGCGGCGGCGACGCGGTCGCCGTCCACGGCTGCGGGGGCGTCGGCCTCTCCGCGGTCCAGATCGCCGCGGCGCTCGGCGCGCGCGTGATCGCGGTCGACATCGACGACGCGGCCCTCTCGCTCGCTCGCGAGCTCGGCGCCGACGAGAGCGTGAGTCCGGGGTCGCTGCCGGAGGAAAGTTCGGTCCCCGAGCAAATCCGCGACCTCACCGACGGCGGCGCCGACGTCTCGCTCGACGCTCTGGGGATCGCCGAGACCTGTCGGAACTCCGTCCGGTCGCTGCGTCCCCGAGGCACCCACGTCCAAGTCGGGCTCACGACGGACGCCGAACGCGGCGAGGTGTCGCTCCCGACCGACTGGATGACCCGGTGGGAGATCTCGTTCCTCGGCTCGCGCGGGATGCCGCCGACGAGCTACCCGGACCTGTTCGCGCTGATCGAGTCGACGGGGATCGACCCCGGCGCCCTGGTCGCTCGCGAACTGTCACTGCCGGAGGTGTCGGGCCGGCTCGCGGCGATGGACGAGTACGAGGTGGCGGGCGTGGAGGTCGTTACCGAGTTCTGAGCGCGGCCTACAGCAGTCGCGAGAGGAACTGTTGACCGCGGTCCGTCGACGGCTCGTCGAAGAAGGACCGCGTCTCGGTCCGCTCAACGACTCGGCCGTCGGCCATCAAGACGATCCGGTCGCCGACCTCGCGGGCGAAGCCCATCTCGTGGGTGACGAGGACCATCGTCATCCCGTCGGCCGCGAGCCCCTCGATCACGTCGAGCACCTCGCCGACGAGCTCGGGGTCCAACGCGCTCGTCACCTCGTCGAACAGCATCACCCGCGGCTCCATCGCGAGCGCGCGGGCGATGGCGACGCGCTGCTGCTGGCCGCCCGAGAGCGCGCCCGGGTGCGACTCGGCCTGATCGGCGAGCCCGACCCGGTCGAGGAGGTCGGACGCGGCCCGCTTCGCCTCGCCCTCCGGCTCGCCTTTCACCTTCTCCGGGGCGAGCGCGACGTTCTCCAGCGCGGTCTTGTGCGGGAAGAGGTTGAACGACTGGAACACCATCCCGATCTGCTGTCGGATCTCGTTGACGTCCGTCTCGATCACTGACCGGCCGTCGAGCCGGATGTCGCCGCCCTGAATCTCCTCTAGCCGGTTCGCACACCGGAGCAGCGTCGACTTCCCGGACCCGGACGGTCCGATGACGACGACGACCTCTCCCTCGTCGACGTCGACGTCGACGTCGTACAGCACCTGCGTGTCGCCGAACGACTTGTCGACGCCGTCAAACTCGACGAGCGGACCGGTCACGCCTCCTCACCCCCGTCGTCGTCGCCGGAGCCGAGCCCCGACAGCCGACCGAACATCCGGCTGTCGGACCCCCAGTCCGACCGGCGCTCCAGTCCGTTGACGAGCTGGCTCATCGACATCGTGATCGCGAGGTAGAGCACGCACACCCACACGAGCGGGGTCCACGGGTCCAGTTGGTTGCTGTTGATGTTTCGGAACACGCTCATGATCTCCGGGACGGCGATGACGGTCAGCAGCGAGGTGTCCTTCACGAGGATGATCTGGTCGTTGCCGATGGCCGCGAGCGCGTTGCGCCACGCCTGCGGGAGGACGACCTGCCGCAGCGCCATCACGCGGGACATCCCGAGCGACCGGGCCGCCTCCATCTGGCCGTTCGGGACGGCGTCGATCCCGCCGCGGATCGCCTCGCCGACGTACGCGCCGTGGTTCAGCGTGAGCCCGATGATCGCGGCCGGGATCGCCCAGTCCGTGAAGGGGAACTCGCCGGTGGCCCAGAGCCGCGGCACGCCGAAGTAGATGACGAACAGCTGGAACAGCAGGGGCGTGCCGCGGAAGAACTCGACGTACCCCTTCGCGATCCGTCCGGTGACGTTCGACGTCGAGATCCGGCCGAGCCCCACGAGGACGCCGAGCGACACGGAGAGGAGACTCGAGATCACGACGATCTGGATGACGAGGAAGAACGCCTCCGCGAACCGCCGCGCGATGAGCGGCGAGGCGAGCAGGCTGTAGTCGACCTGCGTCGAAAGGATCCAGGCCAACAGTCCCCCGATGGCCAGCACGAACCCCCCGGCGGCCACCTCGCCGACCCGCTTCACCAGCCGGTCGCGCATCAGTACGCCGCCGCCGCTCGACTCCGATTCTGTCTGTGTTGCCATGTGATATCAGGTAGAGACGGCGAGGTCCGGAGACTCAGCCGTCGAAGTACTCGTTGTAGATCTCCTCGTACGTCCCGTTCTCGCGGATCGTCGCGAGGGCCCCGTTGACCTCCTCTCGGAAGTCGTCGTCGTCCTGCCGGAACGCGATCCCGTACTCCTCGATCGTCAGCGTGAGGTACGGCGGCGCGTCGTCGCGGTCGGCCGCGACCCCGTCTCCCTCGAGGAAGACGACCTCCTCGTTCTCCGCGGCGAACGAGGCGCTTACGGTGTTGTCGTTGATGACCGCGTCCACCTGATTGTTGAGCAGCGCGTCGAACGCGCCGTTGATCTGGTCGTAGCTCTCGATCTGGAGGTCGCCGCCGAACTCCTCTTGGAGGTCCTCGGCGGCGGCCTCGCCGGTCGTCCCGCGCTGGACGCCGACGGACGTGCCCTGGAGGTCCTCGCGGGAGCCGATGTCGCTGCCCTCCAAGAGGAGGACGGTCTGGTACGCGGTGAAGTACGGGTCCGAGAAGTCGACCCGCTCGGCGCGCGACTCGTTGATCGTCATCGCGCTCATGATGACGCGGAAGTTCGCGTTGTTCAGCGACGCGATGATCCCGTCGAAGGAGGTCTCCTGGAACTCGTAGTCCATGTCGAGCTGCTCGCCGAACACGGCCTCGGCGATCTCGACGTCGAATCCGATGAGGTCGCCCGCCTCGTTGCGGTACTCGAAGGGCGCGTATGGGATGTCGGAGCCGATGGTGATCGTCTCACCGCCCCCGCCGCCGCCGCCGATACAGCCGGCGGTGGCCGCCAGTCCGCTCGCGCCGACCGCGGTCAGGTACTGTCGCCGGTTCACAGAACGGTTTTCGTCCATACACCGTTTCTCGGTTGATCACGATTTCAACGTTTCGGCCGCGAGATAGCAATATTTGCCGAACTGCGGGGGTTCGACAGGGTCGTTCAGGAGAGACGCCGCTCCGTTCGGGGCCGCGACCCGACGGCGAGCGGCCCGATCAGTCGCCGCCGATCGGGACGCTCCCGTCGCGCATCTCGTCGGCGCCGCGGAGGGTCCACGCCGCGCCCGCGGCGAGCGCGACGGCGACGGCCAAGACGGCGAGGTTGATCTGCTGCCACGTCGCGGTGTACAACACGAGGTCCCGGCCGAGCAGCAGCGTGCCCACGAGCGCGGCCAACGACCCGGCCGCCAACGCGCGAACGGTGTTGGCCGTCCCGGCGTCGAGCTCGTCGTACCCGCCCCGGACCGCCTCCGTCGCGTACGCGACGGCCGCGACGAGCCCGAGGTGTCCGGCGAGTCCGGTGATGTAGAAGGCGGCCTGCGCGGGCGGCGCGTAGGTGAGGAACGGGACTGCCCGCGAGAAGACCGCGCTGGCGACGATACCGGCGACGGCGATTCCCGCGGCCGCCCGGAGCAGTCGCGCGTTCCCGCGCCCGCCGCCCCAGATCGTCGCCAGCCCGAGCAGCGTGAAGATGATCAGCGCCACGGACAGGTGCGCCGCGTGCGTGGACACCGTGTACCCGCCCGGGATGAGCCCGCTGAGGGTGACGGTGATCGCGCCGACGGTGATCTGGAGCGGTAAGATAGCAACCGCCAGCGTCGCCGCCAGCTTGGTCCGGCGCTCGAACCCGGACCCGAGCCACGTCCACCCGGCGACGCCGACGATGAGGAAGCCGGTGACCATCGCCCACGCCCGGTGGAACCACTCGATGAAGTCGGGGTTAATCGTCAGCGCCGGGATGAGCTGGTCGGAACACAGCGGCCACTGGGCCTGACACGCCAGCCCGGAGCCGGTCGCCGCGGTGTAGACGCCGAGCGAGAAGAGGACGAGCGTCATCCCCGTCGTCGCCGCCGCGTATCGCCTGAACGTTAGCCACGCGGGCCGAAGACTCATTAGCCGATTTCGGGCGCGCGCGCACTTAGACCGTTCGGCCGCTCCTCGCGATCGAGAAGGGCGCACGGGTCGACAGGCGGCGACGGACGGTCGAGGCGGTCGAGCGTCCCCCGGTACGCGACCGCTACCCGGACAGCTCTCGCTTCGCCCGCCGCGCCCGCTCGGACATCTCTTCGTCGCCGTCGACGTCCGCGAGCGTCTCGATCGCCTCCAACTTCCGGACGGAGTCGTCGAGGAACGAGAGCACGTCGCCGGTGTACGCGTACACCATGTAATCGTCGGTCATCACGTCGACGATGGCCTGCGGGCCGAGCCCCTCGGCGCGCAGTTCGAGGACATAGCGCATGAACTTCTCCTCGGGGCAGCCGCAGTACGGGTTCGAATCGCAGTCGCAGTCGAGGAAGTCCTCGGCGAAGTCGAGGACGCGGTCGCGGGTCGTCTCGTCGAGCTTCGAGAGGCCGTCGCCGGTGAACAGCAGGTCGAGGGTGGCGCCGGCGAACGCCCCCTTCGGAATGTTCGCCTCCAGCTGGGAGGCGAGCTGCCGGTGGTTCTTCACGTAGATCTTGTCGGTAAAGGCCACAGTTAGCGATTCGTACGCCCGCAGCCCTCAAAAGCGACGCGGTGATCGAGAGACCGTCGGCGGTTCGAACGACATCGCGTCACACGCCCGTCCGGGAGTCGTAACCGTTATTTATCGAAGCGGGGTATTTGACGACGCGTGTCCGGGTTAGGGTAGTGGACTATCCTTCAGCCTTGTGGAGGCTGAGACGCGGGTTCGATTCTCGCACCCGGACCTTTTCCGACGAACGGAGTGAGGAGCGAAAAGTCCGGAAGGCGAGATTGAATCATGCGAGACGAGCGGAGCGCGTCTCGCCCGGGTTCAATTCTCGCACCTGGACCTTCTCGCGGCGAGCAGTATCGCGAGCTGCGAGGCTCCGTAGCGAATTGAAGCGGTGATCGAGGCGCCGGTCAGAACTCGATCCGCTCGCCGCCTTCCGGGATCAGCACGTCCGCCGTCTCCGCCCGGAGTTCCTCGCGCGAGAGCAGGCAGTGGTTGATCGCCTCCATGTGGACCACGGCGACCGGGGCGTCGGTGGCCTCGCGCACGGCCGCGACGTCCTCGACGCCCATCGTGATCGGTTCGCCGTGGTTGAACCGCGCCGCGCCGCCGTTGAGCACGACGGCGTCGGGGTCGAACTCCGCCAGCGTCTCCGCGACCGGGTCGTACCAGACCGTGTCGCCGGCGAGGTACAGCGTCTCGTCGCCGTCAAGCAGGAACCCGGAGACCGGACCCATCTGCTCGGCAAGTTCCCCGTGTCCGTGACGGCCCGGGGTTCGGCGGAGCGCGACGCCGTCGAACGACGCCGTCTCCTCGACCGGTCGCACGTCGGTGAAGCCGTCCTCGACGAACGCGTCCGCCTCCGCAGGCTGACAGAACAGCGGCACGTCGGCGTCGAGTCGCTCCGCGGCCGCGTCGTCGAAGTGATCCGGGTGGCGGTGGGTGACGATCACCGCGTCGTGCGACAGGTCGACGTCGGGAAGCGGGACGAGCGGGTTGCGCCGGTCGTTCGGGGTGTTGTCGATCGGCGGAAGCGTGCCTTCGGACGCGAACAGCGGATCGACGAGGAACGTCGTCCCGTCCACGGTCGCGAGCGCCGTGGCGTTGCGGACGAGAGTGACGGCGGGGCCGGCGCCGCGGGTGTTCGACATGTCGGGCCTTCGGCGCGCGAGGGGTTGTGCGTTGCGGCGCCGCTGTCGAGCGTCGGAATGTCGCCCGCGACACTAACGACCGGTCTCATCTCCGGCGGCGTGCCGCGTCGACCGGGAAACCCTCGTGGCGGGCGGTCGCCTGCGCGGCGACGGGCGGGTCGCGTTCGCGACCGGTGTCACGCGCCTGGGTTCTCCGCGCTGTCATCGCTCCCATCGGGGAGTACTCGGGCGGGGACTAGGGGCGCGCACGTTCGGGTAGCCGTCGCGCGCGGTTAAACGGTCGGGTGAGAGGCTCACGACTTCCGGCCGGATGCCGAAGGAGAGCGAGCGGGCCGTCTCGTGGGTGACGCTCGCCAGCGTGGCGGCGGACAGGGTCGGGACGAGCAAGAACCCGTCGAACTTGGGCGTGCTTCGAACGCACCTGACGCCCAGAACGGAACGTTCCTGCCGGATCGGCGAATATCTCCCGGACCGCGCCGGTCGGCGACGGTTCGTTGGGAACGCGCCGCGGTCGCCGACGCATCATAGTCGGACCGACCGTCAGGCCGAATCGCCGGCCGCGTTCGGCGGTATCGACGGCTATCCGAACGCACTTACGTCCCTGTCACGGACCCACGCGCAATGTCAGTACGAGTCGGCATCCTCGGTGCCACCGGCGCGGTCGGCCAGCGGTTCATCCAGTTGCTCGACGACCACCCGACCTTCGAGCTCGCCGCGGTCACCGCGAGCGCGGAGAGCGCGGGCAAGACCTATCGCGAGGCGGCCAAGTGGCGCGTCGACACCCCGATTCCGGAGGGCGTCGCCGAGATGGAGGTCGCCGAGACGAGCCCCGCAGGGGTCGCGGACGACGACGTCGACCTCCTCTTTTCCTCGCTCCCGTCGGGCGTCGCGGCCGAGGTCGAGCCCGAGTTCCTCGATGCCGGATACGTCGTCTCCTCGAACTCCTCGAACGACCGCATGGCGGCGGACGTCCCGCTCACGATCCCCGAGATCAACCCCGACCACCTCGGGCTCATCGAGGTCCAGCGCGACGAGCGGGGCTGGGACGGCGCCCTCGTGAAGAACCCGAACTGCTCGACGATCACGATGGTGCCGACGCTCGCGGCGATCGACGAGTTCGGCCTCGAAAGCGTCCGGGTCTCGACGCTTCAGGCGGTCTCCGGCGCCGGCTACTCCGGCGTCACTTCGATGGAGATCCTCGACAACGCCATCCCCCACATCGGCGGCGAGGAGGACAAGATGGAGACGGAGTCGCGCAAGCTGCTCGGCGAGTTCGACGGCGCCGAGGTCTCCCTCCACGACGCCGACGTGGCCGCCTCGTGTAACCGGATCCCCACGCTCGACGGCCACCTGGAGAACGTCTTCGCCGAGTTCGCCGAGGACCCCGCGCCGGCGGACCTCCGCGAGGCGATGCGCTCGTTCGAGGGCGTCGGCGACCTCCCAAGCTCGCCCGAACAGCTCATCAAGGTGTTCGGCGACGACGAGCGCGAGCGTCCGCAGCCCCGCCTCGACCGCACGTACGCCGACGGGATGGGCATCGTCGCCGGCGGCGTCCAGACCACCGACGCCGGCGCGAAGTACAACTGCCTCGCGCACAACACGATCCGCGGCGCGGCGGGCGCCTCGCTGCTCAACGGCGAGCTGCTCGTCGAGGAAGGGTACGTCTAAGCGCGCCGGCCGCCGACCGATAACCACTTTATTCTCCGCGTTCCGTCGGCCGACGCCATGGCAGAGCCATCCGCGAAACGGTCCGTCCGCCGGGGCGTCGCGGTCCTCCTCCTCCCGGTGTCCGGGGCGACGACGCTCCCCGCGTTCGTCGAGGCCGCGCTCCCCGGCGTGTCGAGTGTGGTCGGTGTCGTCCTCTTCGTCGCCGCGGTCGCGTACCTCGTCGGCAGCGTCAGTAGACAGGTGGCCGCGGCGGCCGACACGCCGCTGTGATCGGTCCCGGACGGGCACCGGACGGCACCGAATACTCCGGGGGGCCACGAGACCGCGCCGACCGAAGCGTTCAACAGCCCGTCGCGAATGTCCCCGCACATGGTCGACAGGAACGTCGTCCGCCGGGGGTACGACGAACTCGCGACGGCGTACGCGGCCGACCGCGTCGAGGACGGCCGCGGACGAGCGGTCCTCGACCGCTTCCGTGAGTCGCTGCCGCCGGACGCGCGGGTCCTCGACGCCGGCTGCGGGCAGGGCACGCCCGTGCTCCGAGCGCTGAACGACTCCGGGACCGCCGTCGGAGCGGACATCTCGCGCACCCAACTGGCGCTGGCCGCCGAGAACGTCTCCGGAGCGCCGCTCGCGCAGGGTGACCTCGTCGCGCTCCCGTTCCGCGACGGCGCCTTCGACGCGGTGACGGCGTACCACTCGCTAATCCACGTTCCGGAGGGGCGTCACCAGGCCGTCGTCAACGAGTTCGCCCGCGTCCTCGGCGACGGCGGACGGCTCCTCTGTTCCGAGGGACCGGAGCCGTGGAACGGCGAGAACCCGGACTGGCTCGACACCGGCGTCGAGATGCAGTGGCACATCGCGGGCGCGGAGGCGACTCGGCGGCAGCTCCGGAACGCCGGCTTCGTAATCGAGCGGGAATCGACCGTCGACGACTCGCTCGCCGACGGCGCCGACGCGCGCTGGACGTTCTTCGCCGCGCGGCTCACCGAGTGAGCAGCCGAGCCCTCGTTACTTCCCTTCGAACTCGGGTTCGCCGTCGCCCATGAACGCCGTGACGCCCTCGATGAGGTCGTCGGTGTTCATGACGTGGCCGAAGCCCATCGCCTCGACTTCGAGGCCGGCCTCGTTGTCGGTGCGTCCGGCGTGGATCGCGCGCTTCGTGTACTTCTGCGCGATCGGCGGGCCGCCCGCGAGCTGCGCTGCCAGCTCCCGCGCCCGGTCGTCGAGCTCGTCGCCCGGCACGACCTCGTTGACGAAGCCGTAGTCGGCCATCGTCTCGGCGTCGTAGCGGTCGGCGGTGAGGATGATCTCCTTCGCGCGCCCCTCGCCGACGACGCGCGCGAGCCGCTGCGTGCCGCCCCAACCCGGGAGCAGGCCGAGGTCGAGTTCGGGCTGGCCGAGCTCGGAGCGCTCGGAGGCGATCCGCATGTCTGCCGCGGTCGCGAGCTCCATCCCGCCGCCGAGGCAGTAGCCGTCGATGGCGGCGATGACGGGCTTGTCCGACTCCTCGAGCTTGCCGAACGTCTGTTGACCCTGCCGAGAGAGCTCGACGGCGTGGATCGGGTCCGCGCCGCCCGCGGCCATACTTTGGACGTCCGCGCCGGCGGAGAAGGCGCGGTCGCCCGCGCCGGAGAGGAGGATCGCCCGCACGTCGTCGTCGCCGTCGAGCAGGTCGATCGCGTCGGCGAGCTCGTCGAGCACGTCGCCGCTGATCGTGTTCATCCGGTGCGGGCGGTCGATCTCGACGTGCCCGACCCGCGCGTCGGCGTCGACGTCGACGTTCAGCACGTCGAACGCCGGGCCGCTCTCCGCGTCGCCGTCGGCTCCGTCGCCGCGGAAGCCGCCCGACTCGGCCGCCTCGCGCAGGTAGTCGGTCGCCTCGTAGCGCTCCTCGCCGGTCTCCTCCGCGAGGGCGTCGAGCGTCTCGACCAGCGCGTCGAGCCCCTCTTCGTCAGCGAGCTTTGCCGGGCCGTCGGGGAAGCCCGCGCCGAGCTTGACCGCCTCGTCGATGTCGTCGGCGTCGGCCACGTCGTTGCCGATCAGGCCGGCCGTCTCGTTGGCCATCACCGCGAGCAGGCGGCGGCGCACGTCGTCGTCGAGCGCGTCGCTCGGGATCTGCGCGCCGTCGCCGTCCTCGTAGTCGTAGAATCCCTTGCCGGTCTTCTTGCCGAGGTCCTCCGCCTCGACCTTCTCGCCGAGCAGCGGGCAGGGGCGGTAGGCGTCGCCGAGGACCTCGTGCATGTACTCCAGCACGTGGTAGCCCACGTCGATGCCGACCTGGTCGGCGAGCTCGAACGACCCCATCGGGAGGCCCATGTCGAACTTCGTCGTGGAGTCGACCGCCTCCATCGTCGCGTCGCCGGACTCGACGATCCACGCCGCCTCGTTCATCAGGGGGACGAGGATGCGGTTGACGATGAACCCGGGGCTGTCCTTCCGGACCCGGACGGGCGTCTTCCCCATCGACTCGGCGAGCCCCTCGATCAGGTCGAGCGTCTCCTCGCTCGAGTGCTCCCCGGAGATGACCTCGACCAAGTCCATCCGCACCGGCGGGTTGAAGAAGTGCATCCCGCAGAAGCGCTCGGGGCGGTCCGTCACCTCCGACAGCTCGGTGATAGAGAGGCTGGAGGTGTTGGTGACGAAGACGGCCTCGTCGGGCGCGTACTCGACCACGTCGTCGTACACGTCCTTCTTGATGGCCATCTTCTCGGGGACGACCTCGACGACGACGTCGGCGCCGTCGAGCGCGTCCTCGAGGTCGACGAACGCGTCGACGCGGTCGAGCGCGGCGTCCGCCTCGTCGTCGCCGATTCGGTCCTTCTCCGCGAGCTTGCCGAGCGACCACTCGATCTGGTCGTACCCGTTCTGGACGAGCTCATCGTTGATGTCGCGGAGCGACACGTCGTAGCCGGCGAGGGCGGCCACTTCAGCGATACCGTGGCCCATGTTCCCGGCGCCGAGCACCGTCACGCGCTGGACGTCTTCGAGCTGCATACCTGAGAGTCGGAACCGTCATGGTTGAACGTTTTCATCTTCCAAACGTAAAACAAACTGTAAGTTTATTCGGGTGGGTTGGCGGCGGCTCGACGCGAGGTTCGAGAGACTGAGACGAGCACGAACGGTCGACGCGGGGTGCGAGGGACTGAGACGAGCACGAGCGCTCGACGCGGGGTGTGAGAGGCCGCGCGGACCGGTCCGGAACCGAACGTACTCCTCCGTGCGGTCCCTCGCTTCGGTATGGACGACGGCGTCGACGGAACGATCGACCCGGCCGCGGACGCTGACGGGCCAGCGGCGAAGAGTGGCGGTCCGGCCGCGGACGTAGACGACCCGGTGATCGAGGTCCTCCGCGAGGACCCGACGATGGCGACGCTCGTCGACCGACACGGGCCCCTCGACGTCGCGCCCGCGGACGACGAGTTCGCGCGGCTCTGTACCTCGATCGTGAACCAGCAGCTCTCGACCGCCTCTGCGGCGGCCATCCACGAGCGGTTCGTGGAAGTCGTGGGCGGCGACCCGACCCCGGAGCGCGTCCTCGCGGCCGACGAGGCGGCCCTGCGCGAGGCCGGGCTCAGCGGCACGAAGGTCGACTACCTGCGCAACGCCGCCGCCGCGTTTCGCGACGACGAGCGCGACCTCACGCGCGAGGAGTTGGCGGGCGTAAGCGACGAGGCGGTCGTCGACCGGCTCACCGAGATCACGGGCGTCGGCGAGTGGACCGCGAGGATGTACCTCGTCTTCGCGCTCGGGCGCGAGGACGTGCTCCCGCTCGGCGACCTGGCGGTTCGGAAAGGGATCGAGCTGGTGTACAACGGTGGGGAATCGCTGTCGCGCGCGGAGATGCGCGAGATCGCCGAGGCGTGGCGCCCGTACCGGAGCTACGGGACGCGATACATCTGGGCCGAGTACGAGTCCTGACCGCGCTCTCGTGGAGGAACGACGGGCCGAGCTATCGGGTCCGGGTCGACTGCTCCGGTTCGGGCTCGGGGTCGCCGGCCGGGGCTCGGTCACCGCTCGCCGCGTCCTCGCGGTACAGCCGGAGGATCTCCTCTAAGAGGACCGCGTGCCGATCACCGGGGACGTACTGGTGGTCGATGAAGTCCTCGGCGTCGCTGAACTTCTCCCGGAGCGCGAGCTTCCGCACGAACGCGACGGACTCGAAGAACGGGGGGCCGTCGGTCTCCTCGTCCGCGCCCAGCGTCCGGTCCGCGTCCGGGATCACCTCGGACTCGATCGCCTCGTAGTCGATCGTCTCCGGGTCGTACTCGTCGAGGGTCCGGGAGAGCACGTAGTCGGCCGAGAAGCGGTAGAACTCCGACTTGCTCTCGAACTGCCCCTCGTCGACGAGCGATTCGATCTCCTCGACCACCGACTCGGGAAACCGGACCGTGCTCTTCACCATGTGTCGTGTCCTCGACAGCCTCGGTCTTATACTTTTGTCAGACGCGCGTGAGCCAGATTTCGGCGGCGCCGGACGGGTCTACTCCTCCTCTTCGAGGATTTCGCCCGCCTCGTCGCGCTCGGCCTCGTCTCTGTCGGCGCGCCGCCGTACGTCGACCCGGTAGTCGGTGAGGATGTCGCGGCCGAGCAGCAGCGGGTACTCCATGTGCTCGCGGTCCTCGACGCTCGCGGTGACGGTGTGCTGGTTGCCGCCGATACCGATGACGAGGTCGACGACCGGCCGGGCCTTCCCGCCCTTCACGCTGCCCGACTTGACCCGGGTCATGCTCTTGATCGGACCCGCACCGATCTCGGCGGCCAACTGGGTGTCGATGCTCGTCCGGGTCGCGCCCGTGTCCGACTTCGCGAGCGCCTGCGTCGAGCCGGAGGTGCCCGTGACGACGACCTCCTCGATGTAGCCGATGTCGGGCTGCTCGGAGGGGGTCGGCTTCGGCGCGGGCGCGCAGGACGGCCGCGAGTCGTCGAGGGTCGCGGCGACGCGCTCGACCGCCTCGTCCTCGACCTCGCCGCCGACCGTCTCGATCGCCAGCTTCGCGATGTGCGGGGCCGGGCTGGTGCCGGTCGCCTCGAACAGCCCCTTGAACCCGGCCGTGGGGTTCACTTCGAGGACGTACCAGCCGTCGTACCCCTCGACGAGGTCGACGCCGGCGTAGTCGAGCCCCATCACCTCGGCCGCGTAGAGGGCGGTGTCGGCGGCCTCCTGCGGCATGTCGTCGGTGGCGTCCTCCACCGCGCCGCCCAGCGCGACGTTGGTGCGCCAGTCGCCCTCGGGCGCGTAGCGGTACATCGACCCGACGATCTCGTCGCCGACGACGTACACCCGCAGGTCGCGGTGCTTCTCGTCGTCGCGGTCGATGAGCCGCTGGAGGAACGCCTGCCGGTTGCCGACCTTCGGGTTCACGCGCTCGGTCAGGTCGACCTTCCACGTCCCGCCGCCGTGGGTGCCGATCGCGGTCTTATACACGCCCACGTCGCCGAACCGCTCGCGGCCCTCGTTGAGGCGCTCGTTCGACAGCGCGAGCAGCGCGTCGGGCACGCGGATGTTCCAGTCGGCGAGCGTCGCCGCCGTCGCGAACTTGTGGATCGACGCCAGCACCGCGTTCGGCTCGTTCAGCATTGGCCGGATGCGCTCGAACGTCGCCGCCAGCCCGAGCAGCTCCGCGGGCTGGTCGGTGTTCGATAAGAGCAGGCGGTTCGCGATCACGTCGACCGCGGGCTCGACCGCCACCTCGCCGTCCTCGACGCTCACCGCGGCGTTCTCCTCGCGGAGCCACACCGGCTCGTGGCCGAGGTCCTCGACGGCGTTACAGATCGCCTTCGTCTCCTTGCTGTTGTGCAGCGACAACACTCCCACCCGAACCGAGTCCGAACTCATACCTCTCACTGCGCGGGCCGACGTAAAAGACGCCCCGATCGTTTCGGCCGGACGAGATCCGGAGTCTCCGGGTCGCCATATATATACCCGACGCCGCGCTCCGGTCTGCCATGAGCGAGGACCGGGCGTTCACGTACAACGGCGGGGCGGTGCCGCCCGGCGAAACGCAGAACATCCGCTACGGCATCAGCGAGACGTACCTCGGCGACCCCGTCCGTATCCCGGTCACGATCGTCAACGGGGAGCGCGACGGGCCGACCGCCTTCCTGACCGCGGCCGCCCACGGCGACGAACTCAACGGAATCGAGGTCGTCCGCGAGGTCGCCCACGAGTGGGACCTCTCGGCGCTTTCGGGCACGCTCGTCTGTCTTCCCGTCCTCAACGTGCCCGGCTTCCTCGCCCAGCAGCGGTACCTCCCCGTCTACGACCGCGACCTGAACCGGTCGTTCCCCGGGAAGCCCGGGTCGACCAGCTCGAAGCGGATGGCCCACCGGATCTACGAGAACTTCATCGCGCCGTGCGACTTCGGGCTCGACTTCCACACCTCCACCCGCGGCCGGACGAACATGCTCCACGTCCGCGCAGACATGACCGACGAGTCGGTGTACCGGCTCGCGATGGCGTTCGGCTCGAAGGTGATCATCGACAGCGACGGGCCGAGCGGCACGCTCCGCGGCGAGGCGACCGACGCCGACATCCCCACGATCACGATCGAGATGGGGGAGGCCCACCGGTTCCAGCGCCCGCTCATCGACGACGCGCTCGACGGCGTCAAATCCGTCTTCGCGGAGTACGGACTCCTGGAGACCGACACGGTTCGCTGGCCCGGCTGGCGCACCGTTGTCGCCGGGGCGGGCGAGAAGACGTGGCTGCGCGCCGACTCCGGCGGCATCGTCGACACCCACTTCGAGAGCGGCTCGCTCGTCCGCGAGGGCGAGCGCATCGCGACGATCACCAACCCGTTCAAGGAGGACGCGGTCGCGGTGGAGGCCCCGTTCACCGGGCTCCTGATCGGCCTGCTGGAGAACCCGGTCGTCTACCCCGGGAACCCCCTGTGTCACCTCGTCGAGATCGGTGAGTCGACCCGTCGGGCGATCGAGGCCGGCAGCGCGCCGAAGCCCGTCGGCCAACCGACGCCGACGGCCGGGAAGTGAGGTCGCCCTCTGTGGTCGACGGGTCGCGCTCTGGGTTCGTACGTCGCCGTCGTGGCCGTGACACCGACCCGTCACCCCTCGCCGAGCCGCTCCCGTAGCCCGACCGCGGCCCCGGCGACAACCGCGAGGAAGCCGCCGAGGAACGCCACCGGCTGGAGGACGACCCGCTGGGCGACGACCGCGCCCGGCTCGCGCTCGACGGTCCGGGTCCAGAACTCGTACCGCTCGCCGTCGAGCTCGACGATCAGCAGTCCGTCGCCGAGCGTCGGGTCGGTCGGGTACGACAGCGAGTCGACGCGCTCGTCGGGGCTCTCGACGCCGAACGCGCCCTCGGGGGCGTCGCGGGCGCGGTCGAACGCCGCGCGGGCGGCGGGGTCAAGGTCGGCGTACGCGACGACGGCGTTCGAGTCGTCGAGACCTTCGTCGGTCGGAGCGTCGAGACCCACCGACGACCCGGCGGTCACCGACCGAACGGTGTGGGTGTAGGCCGGGTCGGCCTCGCCGACCGAGACCGGGAGGAACAGCGGGTTCGCCATCAGGAGGACGCCGAGCGCGACGAGCGCGGCGGCCGCGAGCGGGGCGCGCATACGCTGCTTTCGGCGGGCCGGGAGTTGAGCCTTTCCGAGCCGCGCGGCCGGCCGCAGCCGAACAGCTCCGCCATCGGCCGAGACGTGGCGCCGGGCCTCAGATCAGCCCGAGCGCCGTGAGGATCTGGTTGCCGAAGATCATCGCGATCAGTCCGGTCAGCATGACGAGGCCGGACGAGACCGTGATCGTCCGCACCGCGGCGTGCCGGTCGCTGATCGGGACCCGGCTGATCACCGCCTCGGCGACCATCCGGAGGATGCGGCCGCCGTCGAGCGGGAACGCCGGCAGGCAGTTGAACAGCGCCAGCTGGATGTTGATCCACCCCGACCAGAACAGGAGGTTTGCGAGCAGGAACGTCCCGCCGCCGAGCACCGCGAGCGGCCCCTCGACAACGAAAAAGTTGGTCAGGTCGCCGGTGAACCCCGCGAAGTTGAACGGGAGCCCGAACAGGCTGCCGAGCGGCAGGATGAGCGCGACGAACACCAAGCCGAGCGGCGAGTCGGTGACCCCGCCGAGCGGGACGCCGCCGGCGGTCCCCTCGCCCCCGTCGCCGCCGAGCAGTTCGAGGTACGCGCCGGCGGGGTACTCGGTGACGCCCACGTCGTCGAGCGCGAGCCCGCTCGTCCCGGGGAAGACGCTGACGCCGACGAAGCCGCCGTCGCGGTTCGGGTGGGCGTCGAGTTCGACCTCGTACGTGTCGCGTTCGCCGTCAGCGTCGTAGACGGTGACGGGGACGGTCTCCCCCGGCTCGCGCTCGCCGAGGACCGCGGAGAGCGCCCCGTTGTCGACGACGCGCTCGCCGTCGACCGAGACGATCGTCAGCGGCTCGCCGAGGGCGGCGCCCGCGTCGTGGATCGGCCCGTCCTCCTGAACCCCGACGACGTACGCGCCGATCGGCACGTCCGGGACGGTGACGGCGGCCTCGCCGTCGGCCGTTTCGACGCCCGAGGCGTCCTCGGCGCCGGGCGCGTCGCGGACCTGGTCGACGACGGTCGCGTTGCCGGTCACCGTCAGCGCGGCGCGCTCGTCGTCGCCGACCGCGGCGAAGAGGTCCGACTCGGTCGCGACCGGCTCGCCGTTCACCGCCGCGATCGTCACCGGTGCGCCCTCGATCCTCACACCGAGGGGGTTGCCGCCGGCGGACCCGACCACCTGTAGCTCGCGGTCGACCCGCACCGTCTCCCGCGCGTCGCCGTCGTCGACCGTGAGCGCAACCGAGTCGCCGGCGTCGGCGATCGCCGACTCGAACTCGGCGCTCGTCTCGATCGGCGTTCCGGCGACCTCGACGACCCGGTCGCCCTGCGAGATGTCGGCCGCGGCCGCCGGGGAGCCGGGGTTGACCTCGCCGACCGCGTAGCCCGCCGCGGGCGAGATGGCGCCGACCACGGGGCCGAAGAGGAGCGCGAAGACGACGATCGTGAGGACGGTGTTCGCGGTGACGCCGGCAGCGAACATCCGTGCGCGCGCGCCGCGAGACGCCTCCTGCGTCGCCTCCTCGTCCGGTTCGACGAACGCGCCCACCGGGAGCAGCGCGAAGAAGACGAGCCCCATCGAGTCGATGTCGATGCCCTCGACCCGGCAGAGGAGCCCGTGTGCCCCCTCGTGGATCACCATCGCGGCCCCGAGCCCGGCGACGATCTCCGGCGCGACCGACAGGGGAAGGAAGTCGTTGACGCCGGGGATGATGAGGAAGTTCTGCGGCTGCTGGATCGCGGCGGGCTGTGCGTTCGTGAACGCCGACATCGCCGACGAGAGGATGAGCGCGAACGACGCCACCATCGCCACCAAGGCCCCGCCGAGGCCGAGGTTGGCGACCGCGCGCCAGAACCGCTTCGGCGCCGCCAGTCGGCCGAGGAAGGCGCGCCCGCGGAGGGTCCGGAGCGTCAACACCGGTCCGGAGATCCTGACCGCGTCCGGGAGGATCCCCTCGTTCCGCAGCCACATCGCGACCGCGGAGTACGCGAGGACCCCCGTCAGCACCCAGAACAACGTGTTCATTACCACGCCGTTGGGCTCGCCCGCTCGTAAGGGGTTCGGTTCCCGGAACCCTCGGCCGCACCGCGCGCACCGATACGGCCCGCCGCGGCCGTCGGGGAGGACTGATACGCGTCCGGTGCGTGCGTCGGACCGATGGCCGACGCCGACCGGTCCCACGCCGCAGACGCACAGCCCGCGCGCCGACGGCCCGATCCCGTCGAGTCGGACGCCGCCGAACGCTCGCTCGCGCCCCTCATGGGCGCGGCGTACGTTACCGCCGGGGTCGCCCACTTCCTGATCCCGGATCGGTTCGCGGAGGCGATCCCGCCGTCGTTCCCCCGGCCCGTCGGGCTGGTGTACCTCTCCGGGATCGCCGAGATACTCCTCGGGGTCGGCGTCGCGATACCGCGGACGCGGCGCCCGTCCGCGTGGGGGATCGTCGCCCTCCTCCTCGCCGTGTTTCCGGCGAACGTCCACCTCGCCCGGCGCGACACCCTCGACGACCTCCTCCCGGACCGACTCGTCGCTCCGGCGCGGCTCGCGGCGCTGGCCCGCCTGCCGTTTCAGGGCGTCCTGATCGCCTGGGCGCTGCGGTACGCGCGCGACGACGACCCGTCGGAGCCGTGTTCGGAAGCGTAGTTCCGGAGCGATCGAGGTCCCGCCGCGAACTCAACACCCAAGTACCCCCCGGTACAAGCGTGACTCATGATGGCGCTCATCGACTTCGTCTCCCGGCTGGTCGGCGACGTCGGGCGGTTCGTCGACATCTTCCTGAACGACCTCATCCTCGGCGCCGGCGACCCGCTGTCGGCGCTGCTCGTCCTCGTCGGACAGGTCCTGATTATCGCTTCCGTCGGCGCGCTGGGCTACGCCGCCGTCGGCGCGCTGCTCGGTGAGATTGGCGTGAACCTGCCCTCGCTCGGCGGACGCGGGCGCTCGGAGTAGTCGGCGGCGCCGGTCGCCGACCTCGTCGCGCCCAGACCGTCCTCAGTCGTCGTCAGCACTGATCGCCGACCGCGTCCTCAGTCGTCGTCGGCGCCCGTCGCCGACCGCACCTCGGCGCCGGCCCCCGGACCGTCGACGGTTTCGGCACCGTCGCCCCCGTCGGGAACCTCGAACTCGTTCAGCCGCGCCAACAGGTCGTCGGACCGGTCCGAGAGCGTGTGGACCCGGCCGGTCACCTCGGAGACGGTCGCGGTCTGCTCCTCGGCCGCGGCCGCGACGGTCTCCGCCTCGGTCGCGGTCTGTCGGCTCACGGAGGCGACGCCGTCGACCATGTCGACGACCTCCTGCGTGGTGCGCGCCTGGTCGTCGGTCGCGTCGCTGATCTCTTGGACCGTCTCGTCGACGCTCGTCACATCCTCGACGACGCCCTCGAACTCCCGCAGCGTCGACTCGATCGTCTCGACCCCCTCGGCTACCTGGGCCTCCATCGCCTCGGCGTCGGCGGCGGTCTCCGCCGACGCGGTCTGGACCTCCTCGATCCGCCCGGAGATCTCCCCCGCCGACTCGCGCGTCTCCTCGGCGAGCGACTTCACCTCGTCGGCGACGACCGCGAACCCGTCGCCGGAGCCGTCGGCGCGCGCCGCCTCGATGGAGGCGTTCAGCGCGAGCAGGTTGGTCTCCTCCGCGATTTCGTCTATCACGGCCGCGATCTCGTCGATCTCGCCGACCCGGTCCGCGAGGTCCGTGACCGCGGCCGCCGTCTCGCCGATCCGCGTCTCCAGCGTCTCAAGCTCCGCGATCGCCTCGGCCGCCTCCTCGCGGCCGGAGCGACCACGTTCGGCGGCGTCGCGCGCGGTCTCGGCCGCGTCGTCGGCGCTCGCCGCAATCTCCTCGACGGTCGCCGACAGCGTGTTCATCTCGCTCGCGATCGCCTCCAGCTCGTCCGTCTGCTCGGCCGCGCCGTCGGAGATCTCCTGGACCGAGCGCGCGACCTCGCCGCTCGCGTCGTCGACCTCGTCCATGCTCGCGCGCACCTCGTCCGCGGCCCCGGCCACGTCGGCGGTGAACCCGCCGACCTCGCCGACCGTCTCGCCGAGCGTCGCGACGAGCCGGTTGTAGTTGTCGACGATCTCGACGTACCGGCCCTCGTCGGTCGCCAGCGCGTCCCCGTCGATGGTCGCCGTCAGGTCGCCGTCCTGCGCGCGCTCGGCGGCATCGCCGAAGGCGTCGACGAGCGCCTCCAGCTCGGTGGTGTAGGCCGCGAGGTTCTCGGCCATCTCGTCGAGCGACGCCCCGAAGGCGCCCGGGACCTCCTCGTCGAGCGCGGGGTCGTCGAACTCTTGATCGGCGAGGGCCTCCGCCTGCGCGGAGACGGTCGTGAGATACCCGTGGACCTCGCCGAAGGCGCCGACGAGGCTCCCGATCTCGTCGGGTTGGGTCGGGTCGAGGGCGCCCGCGGCGTCGCCGCCCGACGACCCGGTCGCGTCGGGCTCACGCGCGTCGTCGATATTCCCCGCGGCGATCGCCTCCGCCTGACGCTCCAGCGCGCGTATCGGGCCGACGAAGTCCTGTCGAACGATGAGCAGCGTGTTGTAGATGGCGACGACCGCGCCGAGGAACAGCGCCCCCGAGACGACGTACGCGGCGGTCCCCGAGATCAGAAACTGAGTGAGAAAGATGCCGACCGTGACGAGAAACTGGATGCCGACCGCCGTGACGACCTTGCGCTCTATCGATTCGGTGACGCCGAGCGCGTCCATCGTCCGCCACAGGAGGGCCTCGTACCGCCCGCGGACACCCGGGCGGCGCTGTCGTGTCGTGGACATACTTCGCCCTCGACGAGAACGGGTTATGAACCTCCCGCCGGCGTTATCAGCAGCGATTCTCGATTGTCAGCGGGCGAGAATCCGCCGCCAGCGTGCGTGAAAGCAGTGCGGGCGCCGCCGACGCGGCCCGGAACCGCCGCCGCCGACGCGCCTCGGGAACCCAGTCGACGAACCTCAGAACAGCCCGTCGACCGCCTCGGCCGCGAGGTCGACGGCGGCCTCGAGGTCCGGCCCGAGCGGCGAGCCGACGACGAGGCCGTCGGCGTGCTCGGCGACGGCGGCGGCGCGCTCGCGGACGGTCTCGGGGGTGCCCGCCATACAGAAGGCGTCGACCATCTCGGGGGTCACGCGCTCGAAGGCGGCGGAGAACTCGCCGGCCGAGACGCGGTCACCGATCTCGCTCGCGGCGTCGGGGTCGATCCCGTGGCGCTTCAGGACGGGCGGGGCCGCGCCCGCGGCAATGAACGCGACCGGCGGCCGGGCGGCCTCGCGGGCGGCGGCCCCGTCCTCGGCGACCGACACCGCGGCGTAGGCGATCAGGTCGAACTCGCCCCGGCTATCGGGCCTGTCGTCGAGGCCGTCGTCGACCTGCTCGCGGGCCCACGCGAGGTCTTTCGGATGCGAGCCGTTGTACAGGAGGCCGTCGGCGTGCTTCGCGGCCATCCGACACATGTGCGGCCCCTCGCCGCCGACGTGGACCGGGATGTCCGCGCCCTGCGGCGGCTCGTAGTTGAGCCCGGCGTCCGCGGCGTCGAAGGTGCCCTCGTGGTCGACGCGCTCTCCGGCCCAGAGCCGCTGTGCGGTCTTGAACGCCTCCAGCACCGAGCGGAGCCCGCGCTCGCCTTCGAGGCCGAGGTTGGCGAGCGTCGAGGGGTCGCCCGGGCCGAGCCCGAAGACGGCGCGCCCCTCGGAGGCCTCGTCGAGGGTCGCGACCTTCGACGCGAGCGTCACCGGGTGGGTCTCGTAGGGGTTGGCGACCCCCGGACCGAGCCGGACCGAGTCGGTGGCGGCCGCGAGCCGCGAGAGGAACGCCCACGGGTCGCGGTTGTTGTAGTGACACGTCGAGTAGACGGCGTCGTAGCCGGCCTCCTCGGCGCGGACGCCGAGGTCGACGAGGCGAGACAGCTCGTGTTCTGGGGTGAGTTCGATTCCGAGCATGGTTACTCCTGAAAGGTCCACTCCCGCAGGGCCTGCCGGACGAAGTCGCCCTCGACCTCGCGGAAGTGATTGTCCGAGCCGTCGTGGTCGCCGAACTCCCAGTCCCGGACGACGACGACCGGGGTGCCGCCCGCGCCCTCGCCGGCGACGAGGTTGGCGGCGGCGGCGAGCTCGTCGATCACGTTCTGGACGGTGACGCCCATCTCGCGGCCGTCGCGGTCGCGTTCTCCGCGCCAGTCGCGGCTGGCGGGTAGCCCGGCCCAGCCGATCGCGACCCCGCGCTGGCCGTGCCGGAAGGGACGACCGGAGGTGTCGCTGACGACGACGCGGTCGGCCGCGAGTCCGTCGCGGATGCGCTCCGCGCTCTCGGTGGGGCGCTCCGGGAGCAGCAGCAGGTCGCCGTCCGGGACGTTCGAGCGGTCGATGCCGGCGTTGACGCCGACGTGCCCGAAGCGCGTCGCGGTGAGGAGGAACGGCGCCTCCATGACCAGCTCCGTCGACTCCTCGATGACCGCCTGCGCGAAGCGCGGATCCTTCTCCTCGTCCGCTATCTCGGCGAGCCGGTCGGCGACCTCGCGGGCCCGGGGGCCGGCCGGGAAGTCGTCGAGGTCGAAGACGCGTCCCTCGGCCTTCGAGACGACCGTGCTGGCGACGACGACCACGTCGTCCTCGCGGAGGTCGACGCGCTCGCCGATCATGGCCGCGAGGTCGTCTCCCTCCCGGATCTCCGGGAGGTCCGGAACCGCGAACAGCTCCATACGATCACCTGCGCGGCGACGAGGAAAAATCCCGCCGGTACCGGGCCGGTTTGACGGTATCGGGACGAAGCGGCGGAGTCCGATTCGCGGCGGACTGGCGAATAACTGGCGCGTTTGATCAGGCACAAAAATAGTATTTGCTAAAACATTCGTTGGTATAAATACCAAAAAACCATGTTTATATAAGGACAAAGGGCGGATAATAGGTATTTCAGCCAAAATTTTTTACACACCGAGTAAATACTGTAAAACGCGATGAAGGAACTGACAACCGAAGGCGAATCGGCTCCGATCGGGACGCGGACGCGCGTCCCCGAAGAGGCCGACGACGGCGAACCGATCGTGACGCAGACCCGCGCCCCGTGACGGCGCGCGGGCGTCGACCACCCGCATTTTTTCTGCCGACGGCGTCCGTACGGCTTATACGCGACTCCGTCGAACGCCGAGTGTGGACCTCCACGTCCGGTACGAGGGCGACGACGACCCCGACAAGTGTACGGCCCGGAAGCTCGCGCGCTTCGACCTCGCCGAGCTCCACCGCTCGGACCGAGCCACGCCGTACGGGGTCGTCCTCAACCCCCACGCCGAGCGCGCGCTCTCGCCCGTCGACGCCGAGCGGGCCGCCGAGACCGCGCTCGTCGCGCTCGACTGCTCGTGGGAGTCGGCGGGCGAGAAGATGTTCTCGCTCCCCGGCGAGCACCGCGCGCTGCCCTACCTCGTCGCCGCCAACCCCGTGAACTTCGGCCGTCCGATGCGGCTCACCACCGTCGAGGCGTTCGCCGCGGCGCTGGTGATTCTCGGCGAGCGCGACCGCGCCGAGCGCGCCCTGTCGAAGTTCACGTGGGGCGAGACGTTCCTCGAACTCAACGCGGAGCCGCTCCGCCGGTACGCCGACTGCGAGAACTCCGGCGAGATCGTCGACATCCAACAGGAGTACCTCGACCGCGAGTGACTCGGTGCGGGTTCGGCCCGAGACGGTAGCGGGCCAATACCGGCACCGAACGAGGTCGCGACAAGGCTTTTGCGTGAATCAGCCGTATCGAGAGTCGATGGTATCCACAGGCGACGACGCACCCGCGTTCACCGCGACGGTCGGCACGAGCGATCACGAGCCGTTCGACCTCGACGAGGAGATCGGCGACGGGCCGGTCGTGCTCGCGTTCTTCCCCGGCGCGTTCACGCCGCCGTGTACGAACGAGATGATCGCCTTCCAAGAGCGCGCCGACGCCTTCGCGGAGGCCGGCGCGACTCTCTTCGGGATCAGCGCCGACTCGCCGTTCTCGCAGGGCGCGTTCCGCGAGGAGCACGGGATCGAGTTCGACCTCGTGAGCGACATGGCCGGCGACGCGATCCGCGCGTACGACCTCGAGATCGACATCGCCGAACTCGGCCTCCACGGCATCGCGAACCGCGCCGTGTTCGTGATCGACGACGACGGCGAGGTCGTCTTCGACTGGGTCGCCGACGACCCGACCAACGAGCCGGACTACGAGGCGGTCCTCGACGCCGTCGAGAGCGCGTGAATTCCGGTCGCGGGGCGGCCGGTCCCGTCGCGTCCGCGGTTCTATTGTAATAAGATACCGGAGCCCCGCAGCGACGGACCGCTTCGAGCCGATCCCGCTATCCGAGGACGCCGCCGATAGCACCCGCAAGCGCCGAGTCGACCGCGAACAGCAGCGTCAGGAACAGTCCGACGACGAGGACCCCCGCGCCACCGAGCAGGCTTCCGAGTGGGCCACCGGCCAGTCCGACGAGGCCGCCGAACGCGGCGAGCAGGAGCGTGACGGCCACGCCACTCACCGAGCCCGCGAGCAGGCCGTGCCAGAAGCCGGAGAGCAGCCCGCCGGCGGCGACGTAGCCGGCGACGAACCCGCCGATGAGTCCCGCGCCGACGTGGCCCACGACGGGGACGAGCGTGGCCAGCAGCCCGGCGATCAGCATCACGACGAAGCCGGAGCCGACGGCGCGCCAGTCTGTCATACCCGCGGGTAGCCGGCTCGGAGGTAAATACTTCCTCGTCGAATTTGTTTACTTCGAATCTATTTTTATTAATCTCTTATAAAATAATGCCTCTATGTGGTAGCTAGATTAATAACGCTCCGGGAGCGACGTTCAGCTAATGAGCGAATCGAACCCGACAGCCGATCCCGACGAGTCGGACGGGAGCGCGCCGACGGGAGCGCAGCTCCGGCTCGCGGTGCCGGACATGGACTGCTCGTCGTGCGCGGGGAAAGTCGAGGGCGCGCTCGATCGGGAGGGCGTCCGCTCGGTCGACACTCGGCCCACGACGGGCGTCGTCGTCCTCACGTACGATCCGGAGGCGACGGACGTGGAGGCGCTGACGGCCGCCGTCGAGGGCGCGGGGTACGCGGTCGCGGATGCGGAGTCCGACGGCGTCGCCGACGGCCTGTTCACGAGCCCCCGCGCGATCGCCACCGCGGTCGGCGGGGCCTTCCTCGCGGTCGGGCTCGCCCTCGAGTGGCTGCTCCCCGGGCTCGACCCGACGTTCGCGACGATCGGCGGCGTCGGCTTCCTCGGGCCGTGGGCCGTCACGGGCGCCTCGGTCGCGTACCTGCTGGCGGTCGGGGTCGCCGGGCCGCCGATCCTCCGGAACGGGTTCTACTCGCTGCGGGGGGTGAGCCTCGACATCGACCTGCTGATGAGCGTCGGGGTCGTCGCCGCGCTGCTCGTCGACCTCCCGTTCGAGGCGGCGACGCTCGCGGTGCTGTTCTCGGTCGCCGAGCTGCTCGAACGCTACTCGATCGACCGGGCGCGCACCTCCCTCCGCGAGCTGATGGAGCTGTCCCCCGACGAGGCGGTCGTGATCCGGGACGGCGAGGAGGAGACGGTCCCCGCCGAGGCCGTCGCGACGGGCGAGCGGCTCGCGGTGCGACCCGGCGATCGCGTCCCGCTCGACGGGGTGGTCCGCGAGGGCTCCGGCGCGGTCGACGAGTCGCCGATCACCGGCGAGTCGGTCCCGGCGGAGAAGGAGCCCGGCGACGAGGTGTACGCCGGCTCGATCAACGAGGCCGGCTACCTCGAGGTTGAGGCCACCGCGCCCGCCGAGGAGTCGACCATCGCGAGGGTCGTCGACCTCGTCGAGGCCGCCAACGGCGAGGAGACGCGCGCCGAGCGGTTCGTCGACCACTTCGCAGGCGTCTACACCCCGATCGTCGTGGTCGGCGCGGTCGCGACCGCCGCGCTCGGCCCCGTCCTCGTCGGCGGCGGCGCGGAGACGTGGTTCGTCCGCGGACTCACCCTGCTCGTCGTCGCGTGCCCCTGCGCGTTCGTCATCTCGACGCCCGTCAGCGTCGTTTCCGGCGTGACCGCGGCCGCCCGGAACGGCGTCCTGATCAAGGGCGGCGAACACCTGGAGGCGGCCGGCGACGTCGACGTCGTCGCGCTCGACAAGACCGGGACGCTCACGCGCGGCGAGCTGTCGGTGACCGACGTGGTCCCCCTCGGCGACCGCGAGGCCGACGACGTGCTCGCGTGCGCGACCGCCATCGAGCGACGGAGCGAACACCCGGTGGCGGAGGCGATAGTGGTGCGGGGCACTGACGCCGCCGGTTCCGAGGCCGCCGGTACCGGGTCCAGCGACGAGACCGAGGTCACCGACTTCGAGACGCTCACGGGCGAAGGCGTCCTCGCTGATATCGACGGCGAGACCCACTACGCCGGCAAGCCCTCGCTGTTCGAGGACCTCGGTTTCGACCTGAGCCACGCCCACGTCCGCCCTGACGGAGGGGTGGTTCGGGAGCGCGACGACGCCGACGACGCTGGCGGAGACGGAGCGCGCGGGAGCGAGGCGAGCGCCGCCGCGGAGCCCGAGCCCTGCGACCACGGGCAGTACCTCGACCTAGCGAGCGAGACGATTCCGCGGCTTCAGGCCGAGGGGAAGACGGTCGTCCTCGTCGGGACCGAGGCGGAACTGGAGGGCGTCGTGGCGGTCGCGGACACAGTCCGTCCGGAGGCGGCGTGGGTCGTCGACCGCCTCCACGAACTCGGCGTCGACCGGGTCGCGATGCTCACCGGCGACAACGAGCGGACCGCGCGGGCGACCGGCGACCGCGTCGGCGTCGACGAGGTGCGCGCGGATCTGCTCCCCGACGAAAAGGTCGCGGCGGTGCGTGAACTCGCCGCCGAGACCGACAGCGGCGTCGCGATGGTCGGGGACGGGATCAACGACGCCCCGGCGCTCGCGGCGGCGGACGTGGGGGTCGCGATGGGCGCCGCCGGCACCGACACCGCCATCGAGACCGCGGACGTGGCGCTGATGGCCGACGACCTGACCAGGCTCCCGTACGTCGCCGACCTCGCCTCGCGCGCGAGCTCGACGATCCGAACCAATATCGGGGCCTCCCTCGCCGTGAAGGCGCTACTCGCCGCGGGCGCTCCCCTCGGCTACGTGAGCGTCGCGATGGCCGTCGTCGTCGGCGACATGGGTATGAGCCTCGGCGTCACCGGGAACGCGCTCCGGCTCGGCAACGTCGAGCCCGCGGAGCCCTCCGGGGCGGCGACGGACGCGGCCGGGCCGAACGCGGACGCCGCCGCGTCGGAGCAGTAGCCGGTCAGTCGACCCGGAAGCCGGCCTCACGCTTTTTATTACCGCGGCGGTAACTGCGCTCGTATGCCCTCCGAGCGCGGGACGCCCTCCACCTCCGAGGAGGCGATGGACCGCACGGAGTCCGCGGAGGTCCGGCCCGACCCCCACGGCGACCGGAGCGTCTCCGAGACGGTCGCCGAACCCGACCCGATCGAGTGGGGGCCGGTCCGCCACGAGCGACTGCGCTCGCTCGCGATCGGGGTGTCAGTCGGAATCGCCGGCGCGGTCCTCGTCGTCTTCGGCACCGTCGCCGCCGGGGGGATCGCGGGTATCGCGTCCGGCGACCTCGCGGTCCCGAGCGTCGGGGCCGAGGCGATCGCCGTCGGGGTCGCGCTCTTGCTCGCGCTTCTGCTCGGTACCGTGCCGGTGCTGTACGCCGTGTACCGCGAGAGTTCGGTCGGGGAGCCGTCCGTCGCCCGACTGCGCGAGGCCGCAGAGACGCTTCGGCCCGGCTGGACGCTGGCCGGGCTCGGCGCGGTCGTCGCGGCGGCGCTGGCGCTGCCGACTGACTTCCTGCCGGCCCTCTGGCCGCTGTTCTGGGTCGTCTGGTTCGTGCCGGCGGTCGCCGAGTCGTCGGGGGTCGCCGTTCGGCTCGACCCGGCCGAGCGGGCGATCGCGCGGACGTATCCGGCGCGCGACCGAACTCGGAGCGACGACCTCGGGGCGGTCGTCAGGACGCGCCGGATCGACCTCCCGTGGACGACGGTGTTCCTGCTCGCGTACCGGGGGAACGCGTGGTTCCGGTCGACGCCGTGGCTGTTCGTCCCCCGCGACCGGGCGGACGCGGTCGAGTCCGCGCTCGGCGCGGTGCTGGCGGAGAGCGACGGGCCGGACCGGGCGAGCGTCCCGGAGCGGCTCACCCTCGCGACGCTGGGATCGTCCTCGCTCGTAGTCGGCCTCCTCATGGCCGTTGCGGCCGGCGAGGGAGCGGGCGGACTGGCGCTGGCGCTGCTCACGGCCCCGTTCTCGCTGCTGTTCCTCGCGCTCGCGGCGCGGTTGTGAGTCGCCCGCGGAGTCGACGCAACCCCGTCGCGACACCGGACCTGACACCCCCTACCACGCGACTCATATACCTGCGCACCCAAACTCGTTCATGGACAGACAGCGTCTGGAACGCGCGCTCGAAGACGAGTTCGGCGGGACCGAGGCCGAGCGGCGGGCCGTCTCGCGGGCGGCCCGCGACCTCGTCGACTCCGGACGGCCCTCCGAGGACCGCGGCCACGGCCTGACCGTGACGGGGGTGATCGGACACATGGAGGACGCGCCGGACGACTCCTCGCTGGTGGAGCGGTGGAACTGGTGGATGGGCGCGCTCGATGCTGCCTACGGCGGCTACGACTACTTCACGGTGCGGTTCGTCGAGGACGACGAGGCGACCGGCCTCCGGCGGTAGGGCGACAGCGGACCGCCGAGAGGGACGACAGCGGACCGCCGGCGGCGAGCCCGACTGTCCGAATCACCGGCGAGCGGCAGCGGATCGTCCACTTTCACTTTCACTCCGCGGATGGCTCGGTTATAGGAGCGTTCCGGGCCGAACTAGGTGTATGAGCGCAGTCACCGCCGACCGACCCCGGTACGCGACGCCCACGGGCGTGGACATCACCGACTGTCGAACCGACCGCCTCCCGGACCGAGTCCGCGTGAACCGCGTCGACGGGAGCGAGGTCCACCTCGAACGCCGCGGCGGCCGGACGTTCCTCGTCACGCGACCGACCGAGTGACGGCGGCTTCCGGACGGTAGCGACCGAAAAGACCGCGACTACGGCGTCAGTCGTCGGCCGTCAGTTCCGCGCGCGCCGGCCCGTCGTTCCCGAGCCGACTTTCGAGACCCACGCCGAGCGTCTCGTTCGTCCGCGCCACCGACTCGGCCGCGTCGACGTCGGTCGTCATCGCGCGGATCGCGTCGACGTTCTCCGGGACCACGTCGGCCTCTTGGTGGACGTTCTGGAAGAGGTACAGGTCTCGCCCGGTGACGCTGATCGACTCCTCCCAGACGCAGTTCTCCCAGAGGTCGCCGCGGGGCCGCCCCGCGTCGGCGGCGTACTCCTTCAGCGCGCCCGCGCCGTCGATGCCCGCGGCCTCCGGGACGAGGAAGATCCGGTCCTCGTCGGCGAGGAGGTCGCGGACGGCCCCCGAGTCGGGGTCGCTCTCCAGCGTGACGTTGACGCTGTGGGTGTGCATCCCCGTGACCGGCGCCTTCAGCGCCGCGGTGTCGACCGGCAGGTCGGGAAGAATCTCGTTCACGTCCGGACCGTGATGAGAGGGGACCGCCGCGGGGTCGGGAACGATGTCGTTTATCGGGCCGCGGTCCGTCTCGCTCGGATCGCCGCCGCGGCGCACGAGCGTGACGCGCGCCTTCTCGACGCCGTAGGTCTCGTCGAGCGGCGCGAGCAGCCGCGAGAGCGCGGTCGTGTTACAGGAGACGACGCGGACCGCGTCCGCGCCGCGGGCCGCCTCGAACCGACCGCGGGCGTTGAAGGAGGCCTCGGCGACGGCGGCGTCCTCGCCGCCTTGGAAGATCGCCGGCGTGTCGTGGGCCTCGTAGACGGGCGCGTTGCGCTCGCCGACGCCGGAGGGCGCGCAGTCGACGACGACGTCGACGGCGTCGAGCAGGTCGCCGAGGATCCCGGACAGGTCGACGCCGGCGGCCGCGAAGTCTTCGACGCGGTCCTCGACCGCCGCGTACAGGTCGTAGCCGCGCCGCGCCGCGGCCTCGACGCCGTAGTCGGGCGACGCCTTCGTCACGCCGACAAGTGTCATGTCCGGCTGGGCCGCGACGGCGTCCGCGACCCGTTTCCCGATCGTGCCGTAGCCGTTGACGCCCACGCGTATCATATCTGTCCCTCGCTCGGGAATCGGTATAATCTTTTCGAGGTGGGTGAAATGAAATTAACTACCCCACGAGTAATCGATCGGTTAATTCGACGCCGATCGGCACCGGACGTAAATAATTCAATTACGGAATAGAGTAAACTCAGCGATGACAAGGCCTAACGCCCGGCCGAACGGAGACGCTGGCATGGCAGCCGACCTCTCCGACGCCGCGACGACCGCGGTCGAACAGTGTCTGAACGTCGCTCCCGACGAATCGGTCGCGGTCGTCACCGACGACGAGCGCGAGCCGATCGGCGAGGCGCTGTACGCGGCCGCGAGCGCCGTCACCGACGACGCGACGCTCCTCCGGTACCCCCCGACCGAACAGCACGGGACGGAGCCGCCGGCACCGGTCGCGGCCGCGATGGCGGAGGCCGACGCCTTCCTCGCGCCGACGACGAAGAGCCTGAGCCACACCCGCGCCCGCGGCGCGGCCTGCGACGCCGGCGCGCGCGGCGCGACGCTGCCCGGGATCACCGAGGACGTGTTCACGACGGGGCTCGACGCCGACTACGCCGCCATCGAGGCCGCCTGCGACGACGTGCTGGGGCAGATCGGCGACGCCAGCGAGGTCCGCGTCACCGCGCCCGCCGGCACGGACATCACCTTCGAGGTCGGCGACCGCGAGTGGCTCGCCGACACCGGCATGGTCCGCGACCCGGGCGACTTCTCGAACCTCCCCGCCGGCGAGGTGTTCGTCGCGCCCGCGAGCGCGACCGGGACCTTCGTCGTCGACGGGACGATGATGCCCCACGGACTGCTCGACGACGGGCGGGAGCTGGCGTTCGAGGTGGAGGACGGGTTCGTGACCGAGATCGCCGACGACGCGATCCGCGCCGACGTCGAGGCCGCCGCCGACGAGGTCGGCGACGCGGCGTACAACCTCGCGGAACTCGGCATCGGCACCAACGGCGGCGTTGCGGAACTCGTCGGGTCAGTCCTCTTAGACGAGAAGGCGGGCGGGACCGTCCACATCGCGATCGGCGACAACGTCGGGATCGGCGGCGAGACGGACGCGCCGCTCCACCTCGACGGGATCATCCGGGACCCGACGGTCTACGCCGACGGGGACGAGATCGACCTGCCGAGCGCGTGAAACGTCCGTGAGAGAAAATATGCCCCACTTACAAACTATCGAGGCGCTGGCGCGTGCCGACGAGCGGCCGCCATCGGCGGCCGCGAGACAGCACCGCGCGAGGGAGTCGGTGGGTCGGAGCGAAGCGGAGAGCCACCGACGAGGCTGGGGAGGCGTGAGGTGCGGTGCGGGGCGGGACTCAAACGGGCAGGCGCGAATCGGGCGCAGGCGAAGTAATGACCGCAGAGAGCGAGCGAAGCGAGCGACTGAGGACCACAGCGAGCGTGCGCCCGATTCGCGGCTGGGGCTTTGGGAGTATTCACCGCCGACCTGCTGAATCCCGTTTATAATCCGACGGGGAATTTGGAGGGAGCTCCCACCGAGCCGTCAACATCGACGTACTCTGCCTATTCTACGACCGCGAGCGCCACGCCCGCCACGTCGCGAACGCCGACCACCTGGTGTCGCCACCCGTCGCCGGCGTCGACGCAGAGCGTTCCCGCGTCCGTCACCCCGACCGAGACGCCGGGGCCGTAGCCGAGCGCGACGGGCGTCTCGTCCACGGGCAGGTCCGCGGGCGTCCACGTCTCCTCGCCCCACTCGCCGGCCCCGTCCGAGTGAACGAGCAGGTCACCGCCGACGACCGCCATCGCGTGCCCGTCGCCGTCGGACGCGACCGCCTCCGCGACCGCCTCCCGGGCCGTCATCCAACCGTTGCCAAGCCAGTAGAGCCCCGCACCGGTCGCCGCAAGCGGCATCCCGGCGCCGGCCACGTCGCGCGCGTCGTCGAGGCCGACGTCGGTGATGCCGCGCTCACCGACCCGGTACACCGCCTTCCCGCCCGCGACGAGACCGTCGTCGACCGCGCGCGGGTCGGTGACGGTTCCGATCCGCGTCGTCGACGAGACCGTCGCCTCGTCGCCCTCCCCGACGTTGATGCGCTCGATCGCCCCGTCCTCGCGGGCGACAAGGAGCGCGTCGTCACGGTCCCTCGCCGCGCCGACCGCGACCGCCGGCTCGTCGTCGACCGACTCGAACGCCGGGTCGTCGCCGACCGCGGCGACCGAGAGCCCGGCGGGCGTGGCCGCGACGGCGAGGTCGGGGCCGCCGCCGCGAGCGAGGACGGTGACATCGCGGGCGGGGTCGCGGGCGACCATGTCGAACGCGCCGACCTTGTCGGCCGACAGCGAGACGCGGACGATCCCCGTCCCCGTCGCGACGTAGGCGTCGGTGCGGCCGGCGCTGCCCGCGTACACGCGCTTTTCATCGATCGAGATGTCATCCTCGGCGGGAGCCATCGGAGGGCCGTTCTCCGCGGCGGGACATAAGCCCCGCGCGGCGGCGCGCGTTCCGACCCTCCGGGGACGCCCGCCCGTTCCGACGGCCATTTGAGCGCCCCTCGCGTACGCTGATTCGTGCAATCGGTCGCCGCCGAGTTCTCGACGCTGCTCGCGGAGGTGGCCCCCCGACTTGCCCGGATCACGGCGTTCATCGCGGGGGGCGTCTTCGCCGCCAACGTCGCCGTCGCGTTCGGGCTGGTCCGGTACGTCGCCGGGCTCGCGGGGTGGCTCACCCGACCGGCGAACCTCCCGGACGAGGTCGGCACGGCGATCCTCACGACCGCGGCGTCGACGACCGCGGGCTACGCGACGCTCGCGGAGTTCCGCGAGTCGGGCCTGCTCGACGACCGGGCGACGCTCGTCGCGGTGACGATGAACACGTTCTTCGGCTTCGTCCAGCACGTGTTCACCTACTACGTCCCGGTGTTGATCCCGATCCTCGGCGTCACCACCGGCGCCGTCTACGTCGGCGCGCGCGCCGGCATCGCGCTTTTGATCACCGTCACCGGCGTCGTCGCGGGCGGGTTCCTCCTCTCCGAGTCGAACGTCGACCGCGCCGCGCTCGCCGATGTCGAGGCGACCGGGCCCGAGGACGACGACCGTACCGACCGGGAGCGCGTGCGCGACGCGGCCGGGAAGTCGTGGCGGACCCTCCGGCGGATCGTCCCGCGGCTCGCGGTCGTGTACACGCTGGTCATCTGGCTCGTCACGACCTACGACGTGGCGGCCCTGACGAGCGTGGCGGAGCCGATCACGAGCGTGCTGGGCCTGCCGGGTGCCGCGGTGCCGGTCATCGCGGTGTTCACGCTCGACACGACCGCGGGCGCGGCGACCCTCGCCGGGACGGAGGCCGGGATCTTCACGACGCGGACCGCGGTCGCGTCGCTGCTCATCGGGAGCATCCTCTCGTTCGCCGTCTCCACGTTCCGGCGCTCGATCCCGTTCCAGTACGGGATCTGGGGGCCTTCGTTCGGGACGAAGGTGATCGCCGTCAACACCGCGCTCAAGCTCGTCTTCATCTCGGCGACGGTCGCGCTGCTGCTCGCGCCGGTGTGGTGACAGGGCCGGTGGAGCCCGAATCAGTAGGTTCAACACCGGCCCGGATCGATCGGCGCACATGGCGCTCGAAAAGGACGTGGACTGTCCCGACTGCGGCGGGTCTCGTTCGTTCTACCGGACCGCGGCGATGACGCTCCACCTCGGCGAGAAGACGAAGTGGCGCTGTCCCGACTGCGGCTACGGCTACGTCGAGATCGACGGCATCGACACGCTTCCGGCCTGACGAAACCGTTCGCCGGCGCCGCCTCCTCGCCGGCCCCGGGTTTCCGTCCGCGGCGCCGCCGCAACACTCAGTACCCCCGGGACTGACCCGGGACACATGAACCGAATTCGGCGACGGTCCGCGGGGGTGAACGCGCGTGGTCGGTGAGGCGCGCGATCCCGACGGCGACACCGGACCGCTGGATGGCGTCACCGTGCTGGACCTCTCTCGCGTGCTCGTCGGCCCGTTCTGTACCATGCAGCTCGGCGACCTCGGCGCCGAAGTGCTCAAGATCGAGCGGCCCGGACAGGGCGACCAGACGCGGACATGGGTCCCGCCAGCGTTCGGCGAGGGCGAGGGCGAAGAGAGCGCCTACTACGTCAGCGTTAACCGGAACAAGCGGTCGATCCAGTTGGACCTGACGACCGAGTCGGGGCGCGCGGTCGCGCGGGACCTCGCCCGCGAGGCCGACGTGCTCGTCGAGAACTTCCGGGTCGGTAAGACCGCCGAGTGGGGCCTCGACTACGGCGACCTCGTCGACGAGAACCCCGGGCTGATCTACTGCGGCATTTCCGGCTACGGCGAGTGGGGCCCCGACCGCGACAAGCCCGCCTACGACATCATGATGCAGGCGCGGGGCGGGTTCATGTCGTTCACGGGCGTCGAGGACGGCCCGCCGGTCCGGATCGGCGTCGCGCTCGCCGACGTCGGCGCGGGGATGTACGCGACGCAGGCGATCCTCGCGGCCCTCCTCGAGCGCGAACTCGGCGACGGCCGCGGCCAGAAGATCGACGTGAGCCTGCTGGACGGGCAGGCCGCCTGGACCAGCTACATGGCGACGAACTACTTCGCCAGCGGCGAGCCGCCGGGACGGATGGGGAGCAAACACCCGAACATCGTCCCGTATCAGGCGTTCGAGACGAGCGACGGGTACGTCGTCGTCGCCTGCTCGTCGGACCCGTTCTGGCCGCCGCTGTGCCGCGCGATCGACCGCCCGGACCTGCTCGCGGACGAGCGGTTCGAGACCAACGAGGGCCGCGTCCGCCACCGGGAGGAGCTCGACCGCGAGCTGAGCGAGACGTTCGCGTCCATGACGACCGCCGAGGCGACCGCGGTCCTGGAGGAACACGACGTGCCCGCGAGCCGCGTCCGCGACGTGAGCGAGGTGTTCGCCGACCCCCAAATCGAGGCGCGCGGGATGGTCGCCGAGACGGAACACCCGACCGCGGGCACCGTCACGTTCCCCGGCTCGCCCATGCACTTCTCCCGGACGCCGACGACCGTCCGGCGCCACCCGCCGGCGCTCGGCGAACACACGGAGTCAGTTCTCGACGAGTACGGCTACGGCGACGGCGACATCGCGGAGCTGAAAGAACGGGGAGCGATTCCGGACGGCTGACGGCGACGGGACGCTCGGTGGCCGGGTTCCGTCGAGCGCTCCGCCGTCGGTCGCCGCCGAGCGCTCGGTCACCGGTTTTCCCGGGCGCTCAGTCGTCGTTTTCGGCCGTGATCGGGTCGCTCTCGTCTTCGGTGAACCCCGCCGACTCCTCCTGCCGCTCGCGGGCCTCGGGGTCGAACTCGGCCTCGATGTCCTGATACCGCGGGACGAAGGAGAGCTCGTGGTGACTCTCCGTCTCGTGGCCGATGTACCGCTCTTCGAGGTCGAACTGCGCCTCCTCGTCGTTCTGCGCGATGTTCTCGAAGTCCTCGTAGGCCGCGTGGGCGCCCGAGTGGAGACCGTACAGCGTGATGAAGATGTACTGGTAGCCCAGGTCGCCGAGCTCCTCGAAGGTGAGCGGGTCCTCCTCGGCGCCCCACTCGAACGAGGAGGAGTAGTTGAAGGCCAGATCGAGGTCGGGGTGGGTCTCGTGGATCGTCTCGGCGTACTCGACCGCGTCCTCGCGGGACGGGTCGGGCATCTCGGGCCAGACGAGGTCGACGCCGGCGTCGGCGTAGATCCGGCCGCGTTCGAGGTGCTCCTCCCAGTCGCCGTTGGCGGAGCCGTACGCGTCGGTGCGGGCGATGATGACGGTGTCCTCGCTCTGCTTGGCGTCGACGGCGGCCTCGAAGCGCGAGCGGGCCTGCTCGCGGGAGACGATCTGCTTGCCGGCGATGTGGCCACAGCGCTTCGGCGAGGTCTGGTCCTCGATGTGGACGGCGGCGACGCCGGCCTTCTCGTACTCGCGGACCGCGCGCCGGACGTTGTGGACGCCGCCATAGCCGGTGTCGCAGTCGGCGATGACGGGGAGGTTCGTCGCCTCGACCATGCGCTTCGCGTTCTCGACCATCTCGGACATGGTGACCATCTCCAGGTCGGGGAAGCCGAACTGGCCGAGGACGGTCGAGTAGCCGCTCATGTAGGCCGCGTCGAGGCCCGCCATCTCCGCGAGGCGGGCGTCGAGGGCGTGGTAGATCCCCGGCGCGAACGTGTACTCCTGCTCCTCGAACAGCTCGCGGAGCCGGCGGCCGGCCGGGTTGTCGATATCTCTGGTGAAGACGTCGTCGTCGAGTTCGTTGGGATTCATCGGGTTACTGCGTGGTGTCGTCGTCTGCGGTGTGGTTCGGCGCGGTGCGCCGGCCTGATCGGCGTTTGTCGGCGGGGCGAGCGGTCGGCGCGAACGTCGTCGGGTCCGGGCGCGGTCCGTCGCCGGTCCCCGCCATTGGGACGGTGCTGCGGGACGCGTCCTCGCCGGTCGACCGGGCCGAGCGCTCGCGGGAGCGGCGCGTCGCGTTCGCCGTCATCGCGAACCCCCGTCGGTCCGCGTCCGCGAGGCGGGACGCAGGTCGGGGACCATGGGCGCGTCGCGCTCGTCGTCGGCCGGCGGACGGGTCGGGCGACGGGTGTCGGCCCGCGGCGGCGACCCGGGCGAGCGCGTCCCCGTGGTCCGGCGCGTCGTGATCGTCGGGACCAGCGGCGCGCCGGCCTCCTCGGTGGGCGGGATGCGGCCGGGGATCGGCTGCGGAGAAGCAGTCCGGTCGGAGCGCTCCGCGGGCTCCGAGCCGGTCGTGCGGTCGGTCGTGCGATCGGTGCGTCGAGTCGTGTCGTCGGGCGTGTCGTCAGGTGTCGTCATCGGGTCGTGTGGGGGGTTGCGGCGGTCGTCTGGTGATCGGGTCGGTGCCTCGGGTCGCTGCGTGTCCGCGTACGGATACTGCCATTGCGACCGGAGCAAATCGGAGGAAGACAATAAACATAATGATTGATAATGATAATATTCGTTATGTTGTTTTATTCGGTTAAATGTTCCATGACAACACGGCCCATACAAACGAAGACATCCGGGGCTGCGCGCCCCTCGCCGCCGGTGACAGCGTCCACAACACTGTCGGTGACGCCGCCGAGCGACATCGGCGGCGTCGGACCGGGCCAGACCGAGCCGGGCCGGACCGATCGCTTATTGACCCCGCCGCGCGGAGCGTAGGGTAGTGAACGAGCGCGACGCTCTCCGGGCTCTCGCGGCCGACCTCCCGCACGCGGGCGACGACGCCGCCATCGTCGACGGAACGGTCATCACGACGGACATGCTCCACGAGCGGACCGACTTCCCGGCCGGCACAACGCGGTACACAGCCGGCTGGCGCGCAGTCGGCGCGTCGCTGTCGGACGTGGCGGCGATGGGCGCGACCGCCCGGGCCGCGGTCGCCGTCTACGCCAACGAGGCGTTCGACCGCGACGAGCTGACCCGGTTCGTCGCGGGCGCGGTCGACGTCTGCGAGGCGGTCGACGCCGAGTACGTCGGCGGCGACCTCGACGAACACGTCGAGTTCACGACCGCGACCACCGCGGTCGGCCGGATCACCGACGCCGGGGCCGTCACGCGTGACGGGGCGCAACCGGGCGACGCGCTCTGCGTCACCGGCGAGTGGGGCCGGTCCGCAGCGGCGCTGCGGATTTTCAAAAACGACGGCGAGGGCGAGACCGAGCGCGCCAACGAGCTGTTCCGGTTCACGCCGCGCGTGGCCGACGGGCTGGCGCTGGCGCCGCACGCGACCGCGATGATGGACTCCTCGGACGGGCTGGCGCGGTCGTGTCACCAGCTGGCCGAGGCGAGCGAGGTCGGGATCGAGATCGAGCGGGACGCGGTTCCGGTTCACCCCGCGGTCGAGGGGGTTGTGGAGGGGTCGACGGAGCGGTTCGAACTCGCGGCGCACTTCGGCGAGGACTTCGAGTTGGTCTGTGCGGTACCGGAAGCGGAGGTTGATGCGGTCGAAGAGTCGTGTCCCGCCGGGCTCACGCGGATCGGGACGGTGGTCGAGGAGCCCGAAGAAGGAGGGTCGCGCGTCCTCGCCGACGGCGAGCCCCTGCCCGACCGCGGCTTCACGCACGGAGACGGATAGGTCACCGAGGTCCCAGTGGTTCGCTTATAAATGAGCGCCCGCAGAGCGGGGTCGCGTTAAGTTAGAGGATGAGGCGGACGAGTTCTGAGTGTCTATGACAGATTTCGACCGCCTCAGCGAACGTACCGCGTGGATCGACTTGTCGTTTGTGGAGCGAGATCGAACTCCGCGCTGG
>NZ_SGTY01000019.1:0-49964 GCF_005435095.1 Halorubrum sp. CGM5_25_10-8B
CCCAGCGCGGAGTTCGATCTCGCTCCACAAACGACAAGTCGATCCACGCGGTACGTTCGCTGAGGCGGTCGAAATCTGTCATAGACACTCAGAACTCGTCCGCCTCATCCTCTAACTTAACGCGACCGTGGGGAGATCCCTGACCTACTTTACGTGGACGGAACCGTTCCTATGCGAAGCAAAAATGAGTTTGTCACGATCATTCGTCCAGACAGCGCTCGCGGTTAATCTACTGCGATACCTCGACAGGAGGCCCGAGCAGAGGACCCTTACTCGGTGAAGCTCAGGATGAAGAACCACGCGCCAACGATCGCCTCCTCGGGGGGGATCCCGTTCTCCTCGAAGTGGTCGGTGATGGCGCGGGCCGCACGGGTCTGGTCCGCATCGTCGTCGAGGTTCTGTAGGGCGGTGCCAACGGTCTGGCCGACCCGCTGGAGATCGGCCTGGAAGTCGTTCCCGACGGGGGGCGTCCCGTCAGCTGAGTTGTCAACGGACATTGTAACTGGTCGTATGGGTGCCCGGATGGTCACGTTCACGTAGCGAGCGCTGAATCTCCGATTTATATAGCCATTCCAAGCGACGTCGTGAACGAAACAGATACCAACAAAATGAAAAACAGAACGGGTGGATCCGGGCCGGCGAAATAAACCAGAGCAGTCAAAACGACCGCTACCGGGTCATCTCTTCGTGCTTGAGCAGGGCGGCCAGCATAGCGAGCGACGCGTTGTGTACATCGTTACTCGACTCGACGTACTCGTCGAACCGCTCGGCGATGTCCTCGAACAGCATCTCCACCTCGTCCTGGTTCTCATCGAACCGCTGCGAGAGGAACAGCCCGTACCGGAGAAGCCGCGACTCGAACGCGTCGTCGGACATGTTGACTGTCACCACGTCATCGTCCGCGCTCGGGGAGTCGTCCTGTAGCTCGAGAATCGTCTGCTCGGCGTCCTTCAACTCCTCGGTGAGGAACTGAATCCGGTTGTGGAGCATGTCGATGTGCTCGACGACGGCTTCGTCCGCGTCTTCGGTCAGCGTCGGCGGCGTCTGAGAGCTCATTACAACCCTGACTTCGCTCCCCGGGGCCAGGGTACTGACGTAGGGAGTAGAACACATTCTTTTTATAACCGATTACACGTCATCGCCTGTCTGAAACACCCGGTTACTGAAAAATGCGAATCTAATGCCATCGATGTCTAGTAAACTGCCCCACCCTACTCCCTCGGCGCATACGCGCCTCGGTCCTTGAGGGTGGAGGCTCCACCTCGAAAACGCTGAATACCGCCTCCAACCGGCGGCTACCTCAACGGTGTACCCTTTCGAATGTTAATCCCAGAGCAGTGTTTCAAGCCTCAAAGCGCGAATTCATCGGATCTCAGGTGAGTAGGGGCACAACAAAGACCACGGCATTAAAAATACCATGAACGAGGGCGGGCGCGACGAAAGTACCCGTCCGTTCGAACACCCACCCGAATATCCCTCCCATCAAAGAGTAATAAAGCGTCATGTGAGCAACTGCGGCCATCGGCGGCGACAGGAGAAGGACCGGGTAGACGTGAAACAGCGCAAACACGAGGGCGGCCGCACCGATCGCGGTTCTAGCCGAGAACGACGCACGGAGCCGCTGCTGGATGACACCCCTGAAAAAGAACTCCTCGACAGGACCGATCAACGCAAGTGACAGGAGTGCCGCGATGACGAGGCCGACACCCGCCGGTGCCGCGAGGTTTGTGTACTCCATAAATCCAGGAGAGAGTTCGACACTCGGAAGAACCGTATCAGTGCTTACAAGCGAGAGGAACGCGGTTGCGAAACCCATCCCCAGTCCACCGACGAGAGCAGGGACGGTGTCTCGGTCTGGAACGTGAATCGGAACCTGAAACGACGAGCGAAATGAAACGTACCCGATGCCAACGAGCAAGAATGAGAGTTCAGTCGCGATGCTTCCAGCGAGAAATATGAGCGTCGCTCCGGCATCGGAACCGACGGCTGAGACAGCAGCAAGTGAGGCAGCCAAATTCAACACAATAGTTATCGGTATCGTGAGAGCGAGAAACGCCACCGCACTGGCGACACCGGTCTCATCATCAAGGTGATTCGGAACGGTCGCTTCTAGCGTGGAGGGCAAATCGACCATAGATACGGAACGGGTGGCTGAGTGGTAAGTGTTATCTGGACGACTATTAAGTTGGTTCAGTAACAAATCAAATACCCGAACGAAAACAACAACACTGTGATACACCAATGACGGGTGAGCGTGAGGCGAGTGAGTCGGCGTACGCGGCGTTGACCGATGAGACTCGGGTCCGGATCCTGCTAACTCTCGCAGATCGCTACGACGAGGCGTGGTCGTCAGGGTGGCCAACGTTCTCCGAGTTGCGAGAGCAAGTGGGCGTCGAGGACACAAGCCGGTTCAGTTACCACCTGTCTGAGCTTCAAGACGGCTTCATTCAGAAGGTGGACGGGCGGTACCGTCCCCGGATAGCCGCCTTGGAAATCGTCGCTGCAATTCGGGCGGGGAGCTATACGACGCAAAATGGCGATAAACAGTACGAAATCCAAGAGCAGGAGACGGAGTACGAGTGTCCCCACTGCGACCGGAATCTCGTCGCCGCGTATCAAGAACACCACCTGTATATCGGCTGTCCGGACCACGGCGCCGCTGTGGCGTACCCGACGCCGCCGCGAGCTACTGAAAACCGGCCACTAGACGCAGTTATCGACGCCACGCTCCGAAACCACGCGTGTGATGTCCGGCTCTTGCGTAACGGGGTTTGCCCACACTGTTGGGGAGCAGCGGGGTTGTCGCTTCCCCGCGACTCCGTTCCAGAGACGTATCTCCACCAAGACGTACCGTATGCCACCGCAGCATGTGATACCTGCTGGCTGTCGTATCCGATCCCGATCGCACAGACAATTCTCGGGCATCACGCCGTCGAGGCATTGTACGCGACGCACGGACTGCGCCCGCGAGATGCCCAGATTGGGCCGCACAGTCTTACGGAGGTCAGTAGCGTGCGTACTGATGAAGCAGTGTCGGCCGCCGCACGGGTCGAAGTCGGTCTCGCTGACGGCTCGGTCGAGTTCGATCTCGATGAAAACTGTCGCATTCGTCGCTACGGCGCGAGCGATACGGAACAGATACAGTGACCGCGGCAGCAGGACCGTTGGAAGTTTCACGGAGATAACATAGGGACGTGAATTTTGGCCGTGTTTCTCCGTCTGAGACACGGAACAGGAGGTATACGGGAGACAACCAATCCACCGGTATGACAGACGATACCTCAACGGGTGGACGCAACCCGGAGATTGAGCGGGCCACGTCCCATCCCGACGCTTACTCAGATCGGGCGTACACGTGGCTTTCACGGAACGGGCTCTACGTCTGGGCCGGGATTTCCGTAGTGGTGATAGCGCTCGCAGCACTTGCTGTCCCGCTTTTGGCCTTCGGATCATTAGCAGCGATCGGCGGAGAAGGGTCGATACTCGCTGGCGGAACCGCCATCGTTCTCCTCTGTACTGCCTTACTACTCGGTTTGGCAGTCGTACTACTCAGTTACGCATACTTAGAGGTAGATCGTCGGGGTATCCCGTTCGTCGGGGACCGCAGTACGCGGACGCTAGCGTATGATAGCATCCGAACGATGGAGACGGTCGCGGCGGGAACGTTCATCGGCGGACTCCTCGCAATGCTCGGACTAGCGGTTTCAGTGGGTAACATTCCGACAATACTCTCAGTTGCCGTGCTAGCGGCCGCACTCGGACTCCCGGTAACAGTGTTGGTACACACAGCCGGGCGCTTTGTGTTATTTGTAGTTGACGCGAGCTAGGTACCCGCTGTCGAGCGAATACTCGCAAAACCCTTAGCCCCGGCTAGCCGGTCTCGTTTGTCTGACCGAGGTCCGAGAACGACTCTCCAACTCGAAGCGCGATCGGTTCACTTTCGTCGCTTGAGCCAATGGAGATTGCGACGATTTCTTCTTCAGTATTAGTGATCGAAAATCGCTGATTCAGCTGTGAAGTCCCTGCTATCACGGTATCCGCGAGCTCCAAGTCAACTTGATACTCGCCGGTGGTGGTCCATACGTCGGCATAGGCGACGATATTACTCTCACCGTCTGACTCGGTCGAAGGAACGTCGAACGAAGTATCGAGGACCGTCTCGCCCTCGGGATCCACGACTTCGATCGACCCGCTGACCTCCTGATTCAACTGGTTGAGGAGGTTGACCTCTTCGAAGACTTGGTTACCGATCGCATTAAGCACAGTCGAGCAGCCGGCAGTGGACGCTATGGCGGCGCTAGCACCGATTGCGAGGGCTCGACGTCGCGTGACGGAGCCGAATGACGAGGGCGTGTGTTGATTCATCATTGGAGAGCGTATCACCGTTGACATTATTATAAATTAAATCTGTTCGGAGTGTTTCTAGCGGTGAAATCGATCGATAGAGTGCTTTTGCGACACCGCTGTGATTCCGTCCAAGAACAGAAGTGTACCGTTCTGCTGTATGTAGATCGCGAGTCGAACGAGGTGACCCAATGGCTCGAATCTCGATTGAAGATGATCGCTGAACACGTCGCCTATTTCGGTGTAAATACCAGCGCCATAACACCTCAAACCGGCGCGTTCTCAAGTTGGGGGTCCACCGCGTGTCGGGTGTAATCTGTGAACGAGCGGCTCTGTTGAAATGCTATTCTTCAAATATATTCTCGCCAGAAACAGCTAGTCGATGAGAGTTGCTCATCGTATATGCGCTGTGGGCACCCCCCGTTAGGACTTCGAGTATATTGCGTTTCAGAAGCTGAAACGCCCACTCGGTATTTATTTTTCACCAACAATGTCACTCACCCATGAAAATCGCACATCAACCGCCAGTTCAGCAATGTTCGCTGCCCGTCGTTTGGGCGTCCAGCAGTATGTGTTGGACTACGAGATTTAATAGTAGTAAGAGAAAATGAATTGCGTTGACAACCTCAGACGAAAGGCATCTCACCGGCCAATTGGAACTTTCCTAGCTGTGCTTACACTCTATTCCGGACTCGTCTTCGCGGGGCTCTACGGGACGTTCGGATCCACTATTCCGACACTGGGAGTGATGCTCTATGCATGGGCTCCGATGATTACTGCGGGAGTGACGGTCTGGTTACTCGATGAAAGCGTTCGAGACTGGCTTGGACAACTTCGCAACCTGCGAGTTGGCATTCACTGGTATCTCATCGGTATCGCCATCATGATGCTCGGGACCGAAGCCGAGACGATAGTTGCGGTGCTTCTCGGTGGCGACGTAGCAGTTCCGTACGCTCCGATCGGCAGTTACATCTTCACTTTCGGCATCACACTGTTTCTAGCTGGTGCGTTAGAGGAGTTGGGTTGGCGTGGCTTCCTACAGCCCCGTCTCCAGCAGCGATTTAGTGCGCTCCGCGCGAGTGTAGTGATTGGCGTCGTCTGGGGCCTCTGGCACGTCCCGATGATACTCACTGGCACCGGCGATTTTACCGTATTCTGGGAGTATATGCTGAATGTGATAGCGATGTCGGTCATTCTCGGATGGCTGTACAACAACACTGAGGGAGCGTTGCCAGTCGTGATGATCGCCCATGCTTCGCATAATATGCCCCGCATCGGGGACGCTGCTGGAGACGTGCCTGCCGTGTTTGACATCCTGTCGGGGGACGCCGTCTTCTATCTGCTCTGTGCGTCGATCATTGCGCTGTATACCGGGTCACGGACCTTGACACGGGATGGAACTCTTCCTGCGGTCCCCGGTCAACTCAGAGAGTATATACCGGAGCAGGAGGAGCCTGCTGACTAACGACCTGTTAGGCTGGTTGCGGTCCAAGTAGTATACCACTTGTATTGACCGTAATCGAAGCAGAACATATCACTTACTGAGGATTTCAACGGGACCGAACGAGCCTGTTCAGAGCCAGACCTGCTACCTCAATCACAGCCGTCAACGCAGTACGTTTGGCAAAGAAAGGTGAACGGCAGTGCCGCCATCGGCGGGCCGCTCGAACTCGATTCCGCCACCGAGCTGCCGAACACCCCAGTTGACAAGCCAGAGGCCAATTCCGTGATTGTGCTGGAACGGCGACTCACCATCAGCTCGGAACGGAGTAAGTACGCGGTCGGGGATCCCGGGTCCGTCGTCACGCACCGTGATTCGCGTCTCATCGTTGGCCGTAGACGGCGTCGTCTTAATTTCGACTTCCGGGGAGTCCCCACCGTGTTCGACGGCGTTCTCGACGAGCTCGCTCAAAACTAGCCGAAAGACAGCCGTATCAGCCGGTGCGGGAGCCTCCGCGGAAGACAATTGAATCGTCGCTTCGTCGTGAGACTCACGGAGGTCGGCGACGGCAGACTCCAGTACCGTACCGACTCTGCGGTTTTCTGGGTCGTCGTTGTCTTGGAGCATCTGACTGGCGGCACGCGCCTTACCGCTCAGTTCCAGGAGGCCGTTCGCAATGTCGTGAACGCTTTCGGCGTATTCTCGGACGACCTCGTCTTCTGCCGCCTCCTCAATTGTAGCCGTGTATCCCAAGACAGCGTCCATATCATTCCGTACATTGTGTCTCAGTACACGGTTCAACACCTGTACCCGCTCCTCGCGGTCGCGCCGTCCGGTGACATCCCGAGCGATAGTGACCACACGCTGCTCGCCGCCTATCTCTGTCAAGGTCGCATTGACTTCAAGCCATACAACATCGCCGCTGGCGGTCCGCAACGCCCACTCGATGTCTCTCGCCGGGTCACCGGATTTGGCCACGTCGCGGACAACCTCCCCGATTGTGTCCGCATCGAATCCGAGTGCCGTCGCCGTCACCTCTTCCGGGTCCATATCGATGATTGTGTCACGGTCATATCCGAGGAGCTCACACATGGTGTCGTTGACATCGAGTAGCTCCGCAGTCTGCGGGTCGTAGACTCCGATTACGTCCGTCACACCGTTGAAGATCTGTTCGAACTCTCGTTCGCGGCGCTTCCGCTCCGTGATATCACGCTGGATCGACAGAACTCGCTGTTCACCACCGATCTCGGCCGTCGCCAACGTGACCTCGATCCATGACTGCTCTTCGTCCGGCGGGGCGAGTTTCCACTCGATGGTCTTCGGTTCACCCGAACGGGCCACAGTCTGAATCAGTTCTTTACCGCGTTCCGCTGTGTACCCGTCCTCAGTTTCGCTGAGACCCTCGATACCGAGGTCGCGAATACGCTCAAGATCGTCGCACCCCACGAGCTCGTGATACGAGTCGTTCACACTGACGAAGGAGAGCGTCTCTGGGTCGAAGATGGCGATAGCGTCGTTGACTCCGTTGAATATCTGCTCGTACTCCCGCTCGCGGCGTTTCTGTTCTGTAATATCACGCATCAGCGAGAGGACACGTCGCTGACCACCTACGGTCGCGACTGTGAGGTTCGCTTCGACGAGACGGTTGTCGCCCTCAGCGGTCTCAATTCGCCACTCGACTGTTTCATCTTCCTCGGTTTCGCCGACGTCGGTGATAAGCCGTCTCGCGCGCTCATCGGTGTACCCCTCCTCGGGAACACTGAGGTCATTGATTCCTTGTTGAAGAATCGTGTCGTAGTCGTATCCGAACAGTTCGACGTAACTGTCGTTCACGTCGACCATTTCACCCGTGTCAGGGTCGTGAACTGCGATCGCAGTGGTCACGCCGTTAAATATCTGCTCATACTCGCGCTCGCGGCGTCGCGTATCGGTAACGTCCCGAATGACTCCGACGATCCGATCGACGGCACCGCCTGGACCGCGGCTCGGATAGCCGCGTACCTCAACCCAACGTGTCTCACCGCCAACGCGGAGTCTGTGACTGAATGTGTACGGACCCGACTCCTCCTCGCGGATGTGTTCGCTCATAGCGATAAGATCCGAGCGGTACGCCTCGCGGTCCTCCGGATGAACGGCGTCGAGAACGGCCATCGGGTCGTCATACAGGCGTTCGACCGGTTGGTCGAACAAATCCGCGTAGGCCTCGTTGATAAAGAGAACCTCCGAGAGGTCCGCACGTGCCAGATAGACGACCTCATCGATATGAGTCGATATCTCGCGGAACTGACGACGCTGGCGTCGACGGTCGGTCACGTCCGTGGCGGTCGCCAACACCAGTTCCTGATCGTCTATCGTGACTGTCGTCAGCGTCGCTTCGACCCAGACGTGTTCGCCGTCAGCCGTCTCAAGCGGCCATTCGATTGGACCGACCGTTCCGCTCTCCGTCGCGGAGGTGATAACCTCCATGGCAGCGGCCTGATCGTACCCGTCGATACTCGCAGTGTAATCGCCGACCTGCATAGAAATGAGTTCCGCTCGATCATACTTCAGCAACTCACAGAGCCGCTGATTCGCATGAATCAACTCTCCCGTCTCGGGGTCATGAAGTGTGAGTGGCTCAGAGACGTTGTCGTAGATGGTCCGATAGTCGGGAGTCGGCTGTACCTCTGTCGCGATAACCGCTCGCTTGAGCACGGTCGTCGGAGATTGTGCGAGCAGTTCCCACGGGAGATACTCCGTTACACCGGCCTCAAGCGCCTCAGCGATTGATGCCTCTGTAGGGGCGACGTACACCACCGGTGGGGCGGAGTCACGGGTGGCGTTCTGGACCACCCAGTTGCTGACCCCGGTCAGTGACGCGGCTGTGTCAGCGTCTGTCCGGTCGGCGCTGCCCGACTCAGGTGTTACCGCGGCAACCACACAATCGAACTCCTCAACTGAGCCGGGAGCGTCACGTCCGGCAGGCACTATTGAAACAGCCACGTCAAGCGAATCCTGCGCGTCTTGGAGGGTCGTTTCGACCGACGCTGGCCCCACCACGCCAATTGTCGGGTGTCGTTGCGTGAAGCCCTCGGCCATTTTCTCTGTGAGTTGAAGTTTATAGAACAATAACGCTATGGTCGTGCTACCGGTTGTTTGGGCCGGTAGACGGCTAATTTATTGAACCCCTTGGTCGCTGATAGTTTGTCGAGGCTGTGCTACATACAGAGCGCGTATCTACCCCGAGACGCCCTTTCGATAGCCTTTCCGAAGAAGTTGCCCCGTACCTACGACAGTAAGTACTACTGCGCCGGTTACAACCGCTGAGTGGACGATTTTATACGATGGAAACGGCGTGTATCGGCCGAGAATGAGCAGCGTTGTCGCTATTATCCACAGAATATACAATCCGATACTAGTTTGATGAAGCGTCTTGCGGATCATTGGTCTTTGGAAAGCAGTACACCTCTTTTTACAAGTGTCGTGGACAGTTGTCGCCAAGATAGAAGTAAGACAATCGCCCAGAACACGGTCCAGATGTTCACAAAGAGCGGTGAGCCGAGTAGCCCCTCACTAGCCAAGAACCCAGATGCGAGCAGTGGGTTTGCGATTCGCAGTACGACAATTAAGAATAGAACAAACGGAAGGAGAAGCATCCCGGTAAAAATGATCCACCGCCGTTGCTGTGAGAGCACACTAGCGGCTCGGTATAGTGGGGGACCGATAAGCAGCAGAACGATGCTGAGGCCGATAGCGAGGCGCACAGTTGGATCAACAGTCGGGAAGGCTCCACGCAGGATGACCATTTCGTCACCCCCGGACTGCGCCACAGTATACAGCCGACCGAAGGGCATTGTCGCGAAAACAAGGCAAAATCCTGCGGACCGTTTGGCCGGTGACTCTGCCGGATTCAGTAACCGATACCCGATCCACATCAACCCGTAGCTCCAGAGGAGTCCTGCGAGCGGTGCTAAAACAATCTCGGGCGTTTTCGAACAAGCGAGCTGCCAACTGTTGAAATTTCGTGGGCCCCACGCACCACAGATGAGACGACCGACCCCCGTGTGCGCGATCTCGTGGATCTCGTTGTGTACGAAGAGCAACGCCACGAACGCGACTGCCCAGCGGCTATCTCCGTTGAAAACTAGTGGTTGCTCAGAGTTCATCGACGGTAGCCGACCCACGGCACTGTTCCTCCGTTAGAAACGGTCTGTCCATACCGAGCTCATATGATCTTCGGGTGACAGCGGCACAGTAGTTAGCTCGATTGGAATCACAGCGACCCGCGTAACTTATCAAGTAAAACACTTTTTTGCGGAGAGGCGATCGCTGATGATGTTCCAGCGCCATGTGTTTCTATACGATGGTTGGGTTAATAATGGCTAATAGGGTGTTTCAGGAGCAGAAACGTACGATTCGGTAGGTGAATCTGACCTGATAAGAAGCGGGGTGAGCGAACTGTAAACCTGAAGTTCCTACCGGTCGGGGTTCCTCTGCGTTTACACGGAGAAGGATGTCAATCGGTAGTTCCACACCACTCCTAGTGAACTAGTCTTCGAAGCGGAACGGGTTTTCGCGGCCAGAAACTCGGCCTTTGCTATCATTAGCTAACATCGTTTGAGATCGTATATGGGAACTCGGAGCAACGTTGCTAGGCCAGATACAGGAGTGAAAGGGGTATTTCTGAGTGTGGGCAGTGCGGGGGTGCTTACAGCACTAGGAGTTATCGCCGCATTTGCGTCAGTTATTGTCGTTGATCCACTATTTGGCACCATCAGAACAGAATGGGAGCCATTCGGAGAGTTATTACAGAATTATATTGTCCAACCGGGATTTGGCCTCATCGCCGCTTGTTATATTTGGCGGCGTGACGACTACAACCCGCTGGACCGAATTCAGACGCCCTCAGTTGAAGGAATTGCGTGGATTGGACTCATACCGATCGGGTACGAGATGGCGGTGCGAGTAGTGACTCCGCTGTTGCCAATACTTGGGCTGAGCCACGGCGCGCATGATGGCACGGCGACGTGGCAGGTACTCTTACAGCACCCCGAGATCATTGTGCCGGGGCTGGTGATCATGTTCGGAGTTATGGCACCTATGGAAGAGATCCTGTACAGGGGGGTCGTCCACGATGCGCTGGAACCGGCGATCGGATCGCCCGGTCGGGTGGTTATCGGCGGCCTCTTGTTTGGTGTGATGCATCTGTTCTTGTCGGGTGGGATTGTGTCAATGTTGCTCACGAGCATTTTTGGTGTCCTTGCGGCCAGTGCCTACGAGCGGAGCAAAAATTTGACTGTGCCAATCATGGCGCACGCGGGTCATTGGCTCGTGTTTACCGCTATTTAGCTGTATTTGAGGGAGAAGTCCCTTTTTACCAACAACGCCAGAAGCAAAGCAGGCGAACAACGCAAATCAGTTGATCACGATGGTTGGTCGACTCCGAAACCACCGACACTGCTTGCTGCCCAGCCACCAATCCGACCGAAAATCAGACCGAACACCGGCGAGAGACACAGAAGCATCACGACGGCGATAAGGAAGAACACTGTCGTGTTGAGTGACCATGCTACGCTCGTGGCTTCTGTAAGCATAAATCCAGATACCGCAACTATACCGCCTAGAAAGCCAGCACGGAGCCCAACAGCGTCCGGTTCTACCGACCGCTTAGCTGCGATCGCGCCAGCGATCATTGGCCCAAGTATTATCGCTCCGCCACCGGCGGTCGCTTCAGAGTTCGGAAGCCAATTTATTACAGCAGTTGCGGGTAGTGAAGCTATGGTTCCGAGAATCACAACGTGCCAGACCTGAGGAATTCGACGGCCCCGGGTGTTCGAGGGCATACGCTGTATTCTACAACTGTACGTATAATCCACTTCGTGAGTTGCTGACTCTGAAACGGCGACAGAACAACACCGATATTAGTGACCGGGATATAAGCTTGTAAACTGCGGTTCAACCGGACGACACGTATATACTGGCTGACGGGAAAACATCGATAGAACGAGGAGGCCCCTACGTGAATGGAGTTGGAACATCGTCTCGCAGAAGCACCGATAGGAGTTATCACCGTCCGAGACGGGATGGTGCGCGCGTGGAATGATCAGGCGGCCGATATCCTCACAACCGACACGCCTGACGGTGAGCCGATTGCTGAGGTGTTTCCCCAGTCGGTCGAAGGGTCGCTCACAAAGGCGTTTGAACGGACATCGGTATCTGATGTAGCATTCGAAGAGTACTATCCAGAAGTCGACCGCTGGCTGTCAGTGTCAGTTGTTCCTGATGACGATGCGGCAACTGTCTACATTACCGACATCACTGAAAAACGCACCAACAAGCAAACGATCGAACGACTTCGTTCGGAGTCTGAGCGGGCCGAGATGGTCGATACTCTGATCGCCGACGTGCTTGAGGGGTTGGTCGGAGCTACGTCTCAAGACGCGATCATGGAGACAATCCGGGACCAACTGGGGACATCGGACCAGTATCGGTTCGTATGGACTGGTGAGTGCGCTGTCGACAGTGACGAGCTGGTCATCACCGGTGTTGGGGGTGAGCAAGGAGAGCTGTTCCCGGCTCTCCGTGAGGCGGTGAAGCAGGGACAGGCTACCCCCGAACGGCGAGCAGTCGAACAACAGCGCCCCGAGTTGGTAGAGTCGTTAAGCGAGAATCCGTCAGTCCCGGACGCGGTTCGTGCCGCTGGGTTCGCGGACGGAGTCCAATCGGTGTTCGCGCTGCCGTTGGTCTACGGCTCCAGCGTGTACGGCGTCGTCGGTGTCTACGCGGGAACCGAAACCGCATTCAGCGATCACGTACAGGCCAGCTTTGAGACGCTCGGCGAACTGGCCGGGTACGCGATCAACGCGACACAGAATCGGAAGCTGTTGTTTTCCGACACCCTCACCGAGGTTACGTTCGGACTCACAGAGAACTCCCCGCTGGTGCGTGTGAGCGATACCTGCGACGCGGAACTCGCGCTTGAGGGGACCGTAATGCCGAGTGATACTGGTCTCACGTGTTTCTTATCAGTCACGGGTGCCGATCCGGACACCGTCGTTGAGACCGTCGAAGCGGTTCCGAGTGCTCAGGCCGGTCGTGTGGTCCGTCAGTCGGACACTGAGCGCGGCCGGATTCAGGTGACGCTGAGTGAGGAAGTCCCGCTCGTTGCGGCAATCAACCGTGGTGCGACGATACAGACGGCGGTGTTTAACGGCGATGACAGCCAGCTGATCGTTGAACTGTCTCCCGACGCGAACGTGCGTCGGCTGGCAAACGTGCTCGGTGATGACGGACCGGCACCCGTTCTCGCACGACAGGACAAAACCCGCTCGCCGACGACCACGCGAGAATTTCGAAACGAACTCAATGAACGGCTTACTGACCGACAGGCGACCGTCTTGCGAACGGCCTATCTCGCGGACTACTTCACGTCCCCGCGTGGAAGTACGGCCGAGGAGGTTGCGACGTCGCTCGGCATTACCGGATCGACGCTGCTCCACCATCTCCGGGCGAGCCAGCGCAAGCTGTTGGACGCATTCTACAACGAACACGAGGATAGTAGCGGATAGCGGTCGCAATTCGCCGTGTCACGCCCGATCGACATGCGCCCGATTGCTCTCACACGAAGGCGAGTCTGGATAGTTAGATATCCTCGCTGCGGAGACTCTGAATGCTGAGCATATTCCACCAAGGGTGTTCCGTTACATCGTCATCACATGGCAGTGCGACACAAGTCGCGCGGCGAGCAGACTGAGGAACCGACCGACGAGCTATCGACGGAAGAGCTACTCAACCTCTTCGGCGACGAATACACCCGGCGAGTGTTCGAGGCGGTTTCCGAACAGCCTCGCGGCGGGCGCGCCGTCGCGCAGGCCGCTGATGTTTCTCGGCCGACGGCTTACCGGCGTCTCAACGAGCTTCAGGACGCCGGATTGGTCACGAGCGAGTGTTACGTCGCATCCGACGGCCATCACCGAGAGCAGTTCAGCGCCTCCGCACAGCACCTCTCCGTGTCGCTCGACGGTGGCGACATCGAGGCGTCGATCAGTCTGAGCTGCTAGGACCGAAGGAAACGCTTGGTCTGCCCAGATGAGTACACGCTTGCGGCCAGTCAGTCGTATCGGGTCTGAGGTCTCGATCAGCGGGGCGGCGGTGCGCGTAGTTGTGACAGCGGTAACGTTCATCGCTACACTTGCTGCTGTGGGGCTGGTACTCGCGCAATTCTCAACGCCGGACGTGTTGACCAACCTCCCAAATCAACTTCCCACGCTCTGTGGGGTAGCAGCGGTGATACTCGTCTTATACTATCTGTTCGGAACCAGTCCCGCCGCGTACGGACTCTCTCTGGGTCGACGGTGGCTCGGTGACTTCGCCGGCGGTGCCGTAATCGGCGTGCTGTTTCAGGCCGTTTCGACGGCCGCGATTCTCGCTACCGGGAGCGGGAGGATCGTTGGTTCGTGGTCAATGGGAGTCTTCAACGACCCCGTGACCGTCGGACTCGCGATCGGAGCGACGGCCGCTGCGTTCGTTATCGTCGGGTTGTGGGAGGACTTTCTCTTCCGAGGCGTACTGATCCGTGAGCTCGTTGTCGGGTTTACGTCTCGCAGGGTCTCAAGGCCGGCTGCCACGGGGAGCGCGGTCGTCGTATCGGCTCTCGTGTTCGGAGCGCTTCACTTGAACGCTGGCGCGGCGGGACTCTCAGCGTCGGTCGCCGTGACACAGGCGGTGGTTGGGGGGCTGTATTTCGGCCTCGCGTACGTCCTCACCGACAGCCTCGCGCTCCCAGTCGGCATCCACTTCTCGACCAATCTCTGGACGACGGTCGTGTTCGGGCAACCGGAAAGCGGATATCCAGCGGCGTTTCGGCTCACCCGACCGTTCGATCTCAGTGCCGACCTCATCGTCGTCTTACTTCTCCCGACGGCCGTACTCGTCACGGCGGTTGTTTTGTGGGTTCGCGCAACGCGGGGGGAGATTTCAGAAGCGTCACTCCAGAGGGTCGGAGAACAGTGACATCAATTTCGAACAGACGATTTGTATGACGAACGAACAAGCCGCACTTCGGTCATATCTCCGTTCAGTTCGTACAGCACTCCTCGCTGTGGCAACCGCAGTTCTCACAGCAGGGCTTGTCATCGCCGGTGGAGACGGACTAGGATTTCCGATGTTTGTTCTCACGCTCTGTATCTGTGCGTATGCTTTTGTTTCGCCGCTACTTGGTAGAGTATAAGCGGATAGCACGCCGTGTGCTAACCGGATAAGGTTTCGACAAAATAATTTCATCAAACGTATGAATTGATCGTACCATGCTCGCCACGGTCGGGGGTGTAAATGTTACTTTGGGAATAGTGCTGCTACTCATCGCAGCTCACACCAGCCGACAGTATTCGGGGGTGGGCACACGGAGTTTTGTTGCTTGTATAGTTGGGCTGGGAGTGTGGACAGCCGCTGGCGGCGTCAACGATATTATTAGTGTCTACGAATTGGGGGCGTCCAACGGAGACGGCATGTCGTCGGCGGTGGAGTCAACGCCGTCGATCATCGCGTTCGGACTCCAAGGGCCCAGGATCGCAGAGTGGGTGCTTCAAACGGTAGTTCCAGTGTTGTATGCTCTGTTTATTCTCGCGTATACGACTCAAACGGACCGCCGCGAGCGGCTATTGTTGTTCGTGCTTGTTCCATTCGGACTACTGTACACTGGTGGAACCATGTCCTCTACACTAGTCTCACTAATACTTGATAACCTCCCAGCTGGGTTCAGCGAGATGCTACTTCCTCTCCTACAGTTCGCTATATCAATCTCCTTCTTTGTAACTGGATCAATCGTGCTGCTCAGCCTTGGACAGTTGTGGCGAACGCTACACCGATATCAGCACGTCTCAACGCGATTGACACTAGGTCTAGCGGTGATTGTGCCGCCGGTATGGTTCGCAGAGAGGTTCTTCATCGCCTTGGCTGAGACTCCGCTAGCGAGAGCAGCCATTCCCGTCCCGTTTGTGATCCTGTCGACGTGTACAGCGTGGCTGGCAGTCACCCGATTCGGGCTGTTTGAGGAGATACCAGCGGCCTTGGCCGTCGCTCGACAAGACATCGTCGCCGAAATGCCAGACGCGGCCATCACAGTCACGGATGGACATTCTATCCTTGACTGGAATGCTGCTACAGCAGATCTGTTTGAGCGGGAGTTTAATACAGTAGTCGGTCAGGACCTTGCCACCATACTGCCGGATACATTCGACATCAAGAGGTTACTCGCGGGGGGACAGACAACGTGTCGGCTGCCAGGCAGCGATCGCGTGCTAGAAGCCTCATCGAGCCGGATTACCGACAGCGACGACCGCACACTTGGGCACACCCTGATCTTCCGCGATATAACAGACAGCCGACAAAATGCACGTCGTGCGGAGGTTCTGAGTCGCGTGCTTCGGCACAACATACGAAACAGGGCTGACGTGGCAACCGCGCACCTTCGACAGTTGACCGACAGTCCCACTCCCGACACGGCGGACAAGATAGCGACGACGGTCGAGGAGGAACTGTCGGCGTTGCGTGATCTTGGAGGTACTGCCCGCGAGATAGAGTCAGTGTTACAGGCCGACAAGCGCACGGGTAATCGGTCCGTCGAGGAACTCATCCGTCACGCCATCGAGGAGGTCCAGCACGCAGAGGTCGTCAACGATGGCCACGAGTGTGCTGGTGGCGTCTCGTCCGTCCCCGTCGTGATAGACACACTACCGGCAGAGACACGCGCTAACGGGGAGATTCTGATACCAGTCATTCGTGAGCTGGTGTCGAACGCAGTCGAACACGGGGGGTCCGCTCCGGAGCCGCATGTCAGCGTACGGGTGAAGGAGACCAGCGATACCGAGGGAGTAGATCAATGGTGGATCGATGTCGCTGACAGCGGCGCCGGGATCAGCAACCACGAGGTAGAAGTGTTCGAAGACGCTGAAGAACAGCCACTACAGCACGGCAAAGGCCTCGGGCTCTGGCTCGTCTGGTGGGGCGTCGACCGGCTCGGCGGAGAGGTCTCGTTCGATATCGACAGGGGGACGACCGTCACCGTCGAACTGCCGGGATCGCTGCTCAGCTACGAGTAATATTCTCTGACTAGTTGCGGTCAGTACAGGCCACTCAGAAACTGCCCATCGCAGAGAGTATTGTTCCGAGAAAGGACAGACAGGCGGAACCAGCCAACACGAGAAGGACGATAGCAGAGGCAGTGAACTCCTCTGGGTCAGTTCGAAGCAAATCGTAGCCGGCAGTGGCAAGCATTCCAGCTCCACCGATCGCCATGAGCAGTATCGGGATACTACGATCGCCAGCGATGAGCGAACCTACCGCTGGCCCCCCTATTGAAGCTCCAATTACGACGAATGAGCCAGTGTAGATGTACAGATCTTCCATAGGTGGTATAATGACACGTGACTAATTGTAGTTTGGATACGATGTCCGTCTTGTTACCTTTACGGTTCTCATCGACCGGCTGTTTTAGATAAACATCTATCTGAAGAATAGGGTCTCAACAAAGCCGGTGAAGTCGTTACGGCTCGTCACGAATGGGAGCTGAGCAGTTCACCGGCACGCTCGGCATCCGGAACGAATGCGATCGATGACCTCGGTTCCTGGGCGGAGTCGCCGTCCTTAGAGTTGTAAGTCCGATCGAAAAACACCGTTCCAGCGTCCAGCCAGAGCGGACTTCCGAACAGCCCACGCTCGACCGAGACGTCCCGGACACCGTCGTATGACGCCGACCACTGTGGTCGTCCGAGGTATCGGTCGTACGCCACCACTTTGGACTCGTAAAATTCGTATTCGACGCCGCCGAGCGCCAACAGCAAATGTACCGCGCTTATTGTCGAGAGGCTTCCAACGAGACCGAAGAAAATCGCAGCCAAGCTCGCGGACACGACAATAGCACCGTCCAACAGGGCAAAAACGGCGACAACCATCAACCCCGCTATACCCACCCGTATCGTGAGCTGTCTCCAGTGGCCGAAGCGGTTATCGACGACACCACCAGTCGTCATCGCGTTCACCACTCCTGCGGCGAGGATAGAGGAGCGAACCGGCGCCATCGTCTCGCGAGGTTCTCCATCCGGGATCGACGACTGAGACGGAACGGGTACGTTCTTTTCCGGTTCGGAGTCCGACCACCCTTGAGATATCGTTTCATCGTTGCGGTCGGACGTCGAGTCCGACTGCCAGCCCTCGGGGCGAGCACGCGCCGCGTACCAACCGTAGGCGAGCCGAGACACGATTAGCACGGACGCGGAAACCGTCATCCCAGCACGTGTTATCTCCAATCCCTCGCCGGAGAGGGTCGTAAGCGTCCACCGAGAGACGAGCCATAACAGCCCACCGTAGACAGCGAATATCAGTACTCGCTTCCGGGGGACGACCGCCGAGGCAGAGGTGATCTCGTGGCCCTCTGAGGCCACATATGCCCGCAGCACCAGCCACGATTTCGTCGCTGCCGCGACGAGACCCCCACCTAATAAGAGCAGTGTAGCCGGCGAGCGCCACAGCTCTCTGGGGATGTCGACGGCGGCGACGTACGCCGTTGTGCTCGCTGAAAAAACAAGTATGAACACGGCTCCCCAGACCACCGGAATGTTTCGAAGGTGAATTCCCGGAAGGCGGTCAGTAACGGCGATTGATCCACGCTTGTGGGATAGAAGCCGGAACGGACGTTGAAAAAGAGTCGACTGACGATCCGGTTCGGGCTGCGAGAGCAGCTGTTGTACCGTTGTCCGGAGGGTCAGAAGGAGGAGATCAATCCAGTACAAGACGGCGACGGCTAGCAGCGAGAGGTGTCCGTACAGGAGGACGAGCACTGCGGCGACGGCCTCGACGCAAGCTGACCCGAAGAGTATTCTGCGATCCCCGATCAGACGCATGGATGGCATGACCCGAAACGTTCGAAATCGCGTACAGACCCGCGTTGGCGGGTGACGTGTGAGTCGGGCGTAACGCGCGATATCGGTCGAACGAGCAAGCGAGTGGCGGCATCGTTACTCGAATGCGCACCGACAGACGTGTCGTCGGTGGAGGGTGTCCTGATACCAACGACGGGGTCACAAAACGGTACAGCGATACTGGACAGCAAGTCGGGGGTGAAGGGCGCTACCGGTAACGCGTCTCGCACGGACAATCATAACTCGACGAGTCAAAATAAGTGTGGGGGCATGTCTCGCGACCCGAAACATCGAATTGTCCAATATGACGAGACCCTGCGAATTTTCCTTACACGTGAATTTAATTCCACTGTGGGTGAACCCCACGACTTTAGCCGTGAGAAGAGGTCAGAGCAGCATCTGATCACTCCTCTTTTCGACTAATAAGCTGTGGAATAAGCACACCAACGACAATCACAACAGCGATAGTTATCCATGTGGGCAAGTCGGTGAAGCTACTCATTGACACGAGAAGGATAACTGTAGCTACCCCAAACAGAATCATCACCTCATTTTCGTGCGAGATCATACCAGTTGAGTAGCGATTGGCTGAGAAATACAATCATTCTACCGGGTATGATTCTAATTCAGAAACACGCCAGTATCAATATATAATCGCATACTGATGGTCTGGTATGTCGCAATCAGCGAATGTATTCCGCAGTCCGGTCGTCCGTTGGGGGATGCCCGCTATGACGGCCGCTATTATTGTAGCTATCGCGTTCCTCGTTATTGAAGATCAGACACTTAGATTAGCGATGTTGGGGGTTGCCGTCGCTGACTTCCTTGTCACGCCACAGATACTGAAACGCGCTGCTCAGAGCGCATAGCTGGCTCCCAACAGAAAGAGGGTCAATTGATTATAAGAGCTAACATAAAAAAGAGTGTTTCTGGCCTAGAAGCAAGAAATAATGTTAAACAGGTAGCCGGGCCAAAGTGATGATAGGTGTTGTATCGGGTGGTGGTCCAACCAGTTACCATGCGTACTCGCACGGAGAAACGGGCGCGGTAACAATGCCAAATAGAGATGTGAGCAACCGATGAGTGATGGTCGTCACACGGCGATTCCGTTACGTGAGTTTCCAGACCCTGCGCTCGCATACACCGTCGACGGTGACGATGCTCGCGTGACCGCCGCAAATGACGCCTTCGAGCGGCAGTTCGAACAGGAGCTGGTGGGCGGACGCGTGTCGACGATATTCGACCGGTTCAACAGCTGCGATACGACCGGTGACCGGGAGCCAGTCTCGCATCTCGTCCGCGGCGATCGGATCGGCATCCGGCTGGACGGATACGGCAACCGAGGCCCGTTCTTCGCTCGCGTAATCCCGTCGGATGACGACACCGGGTACCTGGTGTTTTCAGACCTCCGCGAGTGTCCCGACGAAGGCTATTCACCGGGTGTTGATCAAGTGAGCAGCGTTATCAGCCACGACCTTCGGAACCCACTCGACGTCGCGAAGGCCCACCTCCGGGCAGCAGAGGAGACCGGCGATCCCGAACACTTCGAGTCGGTCGCAGACGCACACGATCGGATGGAACAGATTATCCGTGATGTCCTAACGCTGACGCGCGACGAGGCTGTCGTTCAACCCACAGAGGAGGTCGCAATCGAGACCGCTGCGAGAGACGCGTGGGAGTCGATCGATACCGAACAGGTCGAACTGACGGTTTCGGAGTCGCTGCCGACGGTTACCGCGGACTCCGATCGGCTCCAACGGTTGTTTGAAAACGTGTTCCGAAATAGCGTTGAACACGGTGTCTCAACCGATGAAACGGGTAGCGAACAAACCACAGAGTCACCAGCAAACGGCCATCCGGGCGCCCGAGGCGAGCAGACAGGCGAGAGCGCGACTGTAGTTGTTCACCCACTGGAAGGGGGGTTTTATGTCGCAGACGACGGCCCGGGAATCCCGCCCGCGAAGCGTGACGTCGTCTTCACTCCCGGATATTCAACGCGGAGTGGTGGGACCGGCCTTGGCCTAGCGATCGTCGACCGAATCGTCGAAGCACACGGCTGGAATCTGACGCTCACAGCAGCGGATGACGGCGGTGCGCGGTTTGAAATTATCTTTTAATTGACGGGGGAGCCACCAGAGGCCTCCTTGACTGGTGTAGTTGGGAGACGAGTCGGGTCAACGATCAGCCCGGGTCGCGGCTCTTGCCGGAGATCAGTACCCTTCGCGCTCAATACCGGTGAACTGATCTAACAACTCGTCTGCGTCGGGAAGTAGCCGACAGATGCGGTCCCGCAAACTGTCGGCCTGCTCGTCAAGCGACGAAAACTGATCGTGGTCCTCGAGACGGTCCTGTGGCAACTCAGCTGCGATAACCGCTCGCTTCGATTCGACTCCGAAGTACTGACCGAGGAGTTCGTATGCGAGGACCTGACACTGCTGGTCGACGGCGGCTCTGATATCTTCACGGTCGACTGGTTTACAGAGGTAGTCGTCGAACGGAAGTTCGAGAAGTTCTAATCCCGGGTCGATGGCGGTCACCATGATAACCCGGGTGTGAATGTCGTGCTCTCGTAGCTCACGGAGGATGTCGTCACCAGATCGATCCGGCATGTGCCGGTCAAGGAGAATTACATCCGGCGGGTCAGACTCGTCGACCGCAGACAACGCCTCGGGACCGCTGTAAGTGACTGTGACATCAGCCACTGCGTCCAGCCGGAGGGCGTACGCGTCGGCGACCTCCTTCTCATCGTCGACGAGCAGCACCCGCGGCCTGTCAACATACATGTCGGCCGTCACGTGGTGTTAGTACTCACTACAGCATTTAATAACCCGGCTTCTAAGACAGTTTCTAGTGGGTGTACACGCCGGGCGACGGTCTGCTTGGTTTCTCCCCATCCCGAAGAGATGACCTTCCACTGGCTACGTGTCACCGACCGGGGGGCGGGGCGGAGGCGAGGTGGGATCCCCTCATCACCCGTGGGAGCGCTCAGGCGCGGATTGTGATATCACCGTCGTCCGTTCTCGCGGTCAGTCGGCTGGTACCTCGTTCGACGGTAGCGTGTAGCTGTGTCTCCGTTCGTCGGTGAACGCGGAACTGTGGGGCTTGCTTCGGCACAGAGAACTCACCAGTGCTAGTGTGAGCAGAGAGGGTCGCGCTGAGCTCCTCACTGAGCCGGAGCAACAGATCGCCGGCAGACGACTCAACGAGAGCGTCGTCGGCCACAGCGGGGACATCGGCGGTGATATCTCCGGTCTGTGTCTCCAACGCTGCTACGCGCATTGGGTCACGCACCTGAATCGTTCCCTCCAAAGTCGTTGCGGAGAGGCCGCCTTCGGTCCCATCGACAGTGATGTCTCCTTTCGTTGACCGAGCGGCGACCTCACCGCGCGCGCGATTGACGGACACGTCACCCTCGGGAGCCTCCAGTGTCGCCCCGTCGGTGACTCTGACGCTCGTCACGTCCCCATGATTGGTGTGAAGCCGATGAACCGCGACGCTGGGTGGCACTCGGAGCTCTAGGGCGACGCGGCCACCGCCTAGACCGAGTAACTGCGGTTCGTCAGTTGTGATCTCCAACCGATTCTCGACGATATGTACACTGGTGTCGAGCTCGTTGAGGGAGACGCCGCCGGTGGCGTGTTTCTGCGAAACGATTTTGATATCGTCACGAGGCTCACCGATGAAGGCGATATCGCCCGTAGCCTCAGTCACGCTGAGGGCCGCGACTCTGGACGGATCGACCGTCCGAGTATCACGGGTCTGTTCTCGTTCCATTTGGCGGACGGATCCGCACCCGGCAAGAACGCTGCCCACACCGACACCAACCGCACCCAGCAGTCCTCGGCGTGTCGAAACGATGTCCGCGAGTCTACGTTCGGTCATGGTGGTAACCGATCGGAGCAGGGAGGGGATCACGGCGCAGGGGAGCGGTTGGCGATCCAACGCACAGCGGGTTCTCTTCGGCACGGGAACGCGGGGACCAGTCGGAAGGCCACATACAACGGCCGACATCCATCACTACAATCAAATATAGAATCGTATGCGTTTCTGGGCCTGAAACGGTCCCGAAATGTTATACAAGATCTGTCGGTTTAAGATGACTTTCCGAGCGTCTACGGCCACCACGACAAACGCGACGATCCCGCAGAGCTGCTCAATCATGGCAAATTTCTGGGTGTTCTATTTATTAGGACACCGATTAGTTGACTGTATGGCCCTCCAACCCAGCCATGCGGTTAGCGACGGTATTCGGCGTACATTCTCCCGTACTGGTGGGATACTCTGTTTGGGGTTCCTATTACTCTAGCGCGGGGTTCAGACAACTGTCAATTTGCCGTGGTTGGGATTTCGATGGGAGGGCCAGTAGCAATCTCGGCCCTTGTAGACCATACTCGGTCAGAAGGAGTCTCCGCGTAAGAATTTCAACAGGATCGGGGACGTGTATTGCTTGGAAAAATAGTAAGCCACGAAGAAACCATAGTATTATGACACGCATCCCCCTCCGTGTTCAGCTTTCGAGCGTTTAGAATCGACAGACAGCAACTACACAGGTCTGCTTCCACATGAGGAGTCAATTCGCGTTACTTTTTTTATAATCGACTTTAATAGACAGTTATGATAGGACTAAGTCGCAGAACTGCGTTAAAGACGAGCGGAGCACTTCTTTTTGCCTCAGGCGTGTATCCGACGGTCGCGACGGCAGATAACGACTCCATAGCAAATTGGCACTCATTCGGTGGAGACCTGGGGAACACGGCGCATAATCCCAACGCCCGTGTGCCGAAAGAGAATGTGAGTTCTCACTGGAGAGTTGATGGACTTCCGGGCTTTCCGTCTGGGCCCGCTGTCGTGGACAACGTTGTTTATTTCACATCAGCGCAAGGAGAAGCCTTTGCTATCAGCTTAGCCACAGGGGATCGAAGGTGGCGTACCAGTCTTGATGAGCCGATAGGCGACATCGCCGATGATATTCCGACGCCGTGCGTTGCCGGCGGGTCAGTGTATGTTGGGTCAAAAAATGGGAAGCTCTACTCGCTTGACGCCGTGACTGGCAATGAAAACTGGAGCATCTCCACAAGCAGTGGGGTTACCTCACCGGTTGCGGCATCAGACGGGCAGGTATATTTCATCGACGACGGGGTTAACGCGGTTGAGGCCGACTCGGGCGAAGAGAAGTGGCGCTTCGACGAGGAGTTCTTTTTTGAATCCGGGCTTGGGGTCACTGACGGAACAGTTTATGTCGGAAGTAGCGAGGGGACGATGTACGCTCTTAGTGGGAGTGATGGGTCGGTAGTGTGGACAACTGATCTCGGGAGCGCAGTCATGGCTCCACCAGCTGTCACTGATGAGGCGGTCTACGTAGGTACGGAAAATGGGGACTTCTTTTCGCTCTCCCGCTCGGATGGGGCTCCTAACTGGACGACTGAACTAGATCAAGATATCATCACGTCACCAGCGGTGTCGAGCAGTCGTGTCTTCATAGGAGGCGAGGGTCAGTCCGACTTCTATGCGTTCGACAAATCGAGTGGTTCTGTTGAATGGACTGCCAACATCTCCGAGGACGAAGAAAGCGTTCGAGCGTCACCCGCAGTGGCCGATGGAGTAGTGTTCATTACACAAGGAGATCTTCGGGCAATAGACGCCGAAACCGGTCAGGATCTCTGGCGATACCCGCGTGGGGATTTTATTAGTTCATCGCCCGCTGTCGTAGATGGCGCAGTTGTCGTCGGTAATTGGGATCACAGCGTATACGCACTGTCCAACGGGGAGCTCGCGCCCAGTGCGTCCACGGAGACGGCCAACGAAACCGAGACAGAGACCGAGGCTTCAGAACAGACCGAGACTTCAGAACAGACTGAGACTTCAGAAGAAACTACAACGTCCACAAATCAGAGTAATGGGGACGCGGAGCAGACCTCGGGGCAAGAGCCGCAATCTACATCAGAGGACACAGTCAACCGTGGCTTCCTCACAAACGGTGAAGAGGGACAACTCGGCGCTTTGAGCGATCCCTACGTACTGACAGTTACTGGGTTTGCCCTCTCTGTAGCGGGTGTCCTTCACTCAATGCTGGGGGGTCAGTAAGATGGCTCGAGGGAAACCAGCAGTTTGGAGTACACTCCTCGGCTTGCCATTTATTGGTACCGGCGCGTACACCTACTTTGTAGAACTTGAGATTCCCTCACTCCTCGGTCTCCCGTTTGCTGTGTTCGGAGGCTTCATTATCATCATGGGACTCTATATCCACTTCGTAGCTGCTCCAGAGTCACCGACGATGCGAGAGAATGAACGTCTCGTTGATAAACGGCATCCCACGCAGCGGGTTGCTTTGGTAAGGATCTGCCTTGGACTTCCGCTACTCGCGGTAACCGTCTATCTCATGTTCTTTTCACAAGTTCCGTACGTGTATCCAACAGGGACATTGCTCGTCGGGCTCTATTTCTTCTCTAACGGACTTCAGGTGTACTGGTCAAACAGTCTCACTACCTACTATTTGACGAACCGACGGATAATCCGTGAGTACCGTCTTATTTCTCTCATTCGACAAGAACTACCGCTGGATAAGGTTCGTGGTGTTGAGGAGCGCAAATCAGTAACAGAGGCGATCGTCGGTCTCGGAAACGTGAAGGTGGCAAGCGGTGGAGGGGGCGGCTCACTCAAGATAGTCATGCGAAACATGGAGCGGTCAACAAAGTTTGCTGACCAAGTCCGAGAATACGTGTGACAGTCTCTCTGGCCTAAGCGGCGGGCATTCTCGGCCGCTGTGTGAGATTACAACCAGCGAACCGGTTTGTTTGACTTTGGTCGTAGGTCGGGTAGATCGAGAGTCGCGCCGGTTCTCAGTGCGGTCGCTCTCATGACTGACGACGGATTGAAACGCGGCTCAGCCTTATTCAGGATACGAATGCCGGACGAGTCCGCTGGCGAGCCGGGACAGTCGGATTCAGCGGTGAGCGCTGCGGGCGCACAACTGTCTACTCCAGTGATAGCGGACATCCCGACGCCAAATGCGGTCAGCGATGCGACGAATCCAACAACGGCCGTCGTCTGGCATCACAAACATCTCCGATTAAAGGATCAGGAAGCGGTTTCACGGCCGATCGCAGACAGCGATGTGACTGCGAGGAACGGCGCGGACAGTTCTGGGCACGCTACGAGCGTCGCCGGCTAGCGGCTGCCAGCGAGCTTCGGCGTCAAACAATCGCGAAGCGAGCGTCCTTTTCTGGGGGATGCAGTGCGGCCCGGGCGATGGCGGCTAAACACGGGCCTCTGTCTCCGCTCATGACAACTGCCCTCCAAGCAGACGCCAATTCAGCGGGTAAAGACAGTCCTGCCCCGGCAAAATTATACGAAAAAGAATTATTAGCTAAGTTGATAGTGGTATGTGAACACAAGATGTCCCGAAGATCTCGGCGGGGTATAGTCGCTGGTCTTACTACTGCTTTAGCTGGGTGTGGAGGGCTACTGCCGGGATATGGTGACTCGTCAAGTACACCGCCGACAGAGTCGGGCGAGTCCACAACTCCCGACGAGCAGGGAGAAGACAACACTAGCTCGACAACAGAGTCAAATGAATCAACGAGTTCCACCCAAGAGGAGGATACTAACGATCAGTCGGCATCAGTCGCCGAAACAGATTACCCGACATCAGACGTTTTATTATCAGTTCCCGAACTCGGAGAGGGGTACAATCTCACGGGAGAGACTCAACAGGCACAATCCTCGTCCGACGGAGACGAACTCGATACGCTCCGCGAGGCTGGTATCGTCCGCCAGCACGAACGTTCGTTTCGCTTAGAAACAAACGACAGCGATCGAGCATCGGTCGTATTCTCGTCCGTCACCGTGTACGAGTCATCAGATATCGCGAAGAGCGCGGCTGATGAACTTCTAACGTCGATTCGAGATAGCGGTGGGAGCGTTGAAGACCAGAATGTCCTCTCAGGGGTCTCAGCGTCGGTAGCGGTGTTTGAGAACGCCGAAGGAGCGTTAAACACTCTCTTTGCCCGTCGTTCTGGTCCAGTTCAATACTATGTCGTCACCTCCGACCAAGCCGAATACTTCCGTGATCAAACACACGACCTGTTCGTTCGTATGGTCACGGCAACACCCGATTGACAATTTTCTCCCCAGAGAACGGGGGTCACAACGACGTCAAACTAAAGCCGAGATCATGGGGCGCTAGCAGTTGTCGAGAGCGGCACCGATACGTCCGGCTGGTCGGGAACGACGATTCGGTCCTGTTCCTCACTGTCCTCACCGTCGTTGTCGCTCGTCGCTGCGGCACCGACGACAGCACCCCAGGTGATATCGCCCGCGGTAATCCGGCCCGTCTGTGTCGTCCCGGACATATCACGAACACGAATCGCGTCAAAGTGGATTTCACCATCGTCCGCACGGTGTGTGCGGATCTGCTTCTCAATGATCTCTTGGAGTTCGTCGCGGTCGTGATCCTCAGAGACCACCACCTCGACGACCGCAGTCCCATCTATATCCTCGGCTTCAGCGAACTTGGCATTTGCATTCCGCTCACCGAAGAGCAGATCACGCATATTCGCGCCACGGCTGTCGTCGAATCGAGGTGTCCACTCTTTCACTTCGACGTAGTCGGGGCGGTCCCCAGCGCGTCGCACGAACAGGTCGATATCTTTGTCTGTCCCCTCAATTTCGGGCTCGACAACGACCTGAGTCACGTCGTTGCGACGGGCGTACGTTGCCACACTTTCGGCCTCACGGGTTCGAGACGAGAGTTCGGTCGAGTAGCCGTCGCGGTTATTACGCGTCGCAGTCTGCTCAATGATCTTTTGCATGTGGTCTCGGTAGCCGACGACCTTGTCGCTTGTCGCCTCCTTATGAACGGCACCGACGTACCGCCTGAGGTCCTCGTGGGTCGCGCCACGGACGAAACTATCGCTGAGCTCATCGTTCTCTTGTGAGACAGCGTACTTTTGAGCCACGTCCGCTCGCCACTCATCCCAGATATCGGCGTACTCACGATCCTGGTCGACGGTGAACATCCAGCGGAGCATGTCTGAGTCACCTTTGTCGATGCTGTTTTTCACGAGGAATGCGCCATTCTGGCCGGAGTCCTCGACGAACTGCTTGAGCCGCTCCCTGGGAATACCATCAGTCTGTTCCAGTTTGAGGAACAGCGCGAGTTCATCGTCAGAGAGTTTCTCACGGAACTCGTCGCCGTCATCACCAGTACGTCGGATAACCGCGCTGTAGCCGGGAGCGTCCGTGGGGTCAGGGAGGTTCCGACGGTTTCGCATGTACGCTCCAAGCTGGTCGCGACCGCCGACAGTCTTGAGGTATGCTCGACCTGAGTCGAGTTTCGAGCTTACCTTGCTGGCATACGTTGAAGCCTGTGCGGCCTTGCCTGCTCCACGAGCAACTACCATCTCAGCCGCGACGAACGTTACGTACCCCGAGTACCACGCGTCGGCGAACTGGTTGTGGTCGACGCTCCCCTCGGGGAAGGGATTGTCCGCTTTTTGTTGTTCGATGACTCGCTGTGGGAGGCGTTCGACAATCTGTTCGAGTACTTCCGGATGGGTCGTCAGATAGACGAACGACTCAAAGGCACCAACGACGGTATCAACCGGGTTTGAAGCCGCCTGCCATAGAACGTAGATTGATTGCGGCAGGCTCCTGATGCTTTCGACGGTATTCTGGAAGGCGCTTGCTGCGCCCATCATTGAGCCGTAGCTCCCAATAGATCGCTCATGACGGAGTTGGTTCGAACTCGCAAGACACTCCGTGGTCGCGGTGACGTGGGTGTCAGCACACGCCTCAGAGACATCTACCGATTCAATTCTCTCCGAAGAGATCTCGCCAAATGAGTATTTGTCAGGTGTAATGCCCCTGAAGATCGACTGCTTGGCTGATTCGGTCGCGAATCCGACAAACGAGCCGAGGGCCTCTCCAGCGGTCGTTGAGTCCAACCAGTCTTCGCCCGCCTCGTCAGCTTCGCGGGTAGCCACCGCCACGTCAGGGACGGTGAGATCAAACTCCCGTCCGTCCTCTTCAGGAGTGATTTTCCGATACTCCCAAACAGCGCCGTCTATCGACACCCGGATAGTGTAGGTCTCATCCGGGAGGTATTCGGCGTTGGTGCGGAACTGTCCAGCAGAGTCAGTCGTGAACTCGGCGGCATCGCTCCGGCCGGACACGCGAATTGTCGCGTCCTGAATAGAGTCGCCCTGCTTCGTTGTCAGTTGACCAGATAGCGCAACTGGTTCCGATTTAGCTGCTGCCTCAGCGTCGATGTCGATCTGTTGTTTGCCGCTAACCGAGATGTCACGAATCACATCATCGCTAACCGCGTCGCCGGAGACGTACACCGAGTACCGTCCGCTTGCGAGATCCCTGAATGAGGTTTCTCCATTAGCGTTCGTCCGTTTGGTTTGAGCCGTGCCGTCCGGGCTGTACAGTGTCACTCTCGCAGATTCAATCGGTTGCTCGCCCAGAACGGTTACAGCAAGTGTACTACCGGTTGACATCTGAATCCGCCGCTCTCGGATTTCGCCGTCAGTCACGGTGACTGTGACGGGATCGTATGGATTTGTTGCCGGTCCGACCTCAACAGAATATTCACCGGGATCAAGGCCGGTCAGCTGAATTGTTCCCGACTCGTCGGTGTACTGTGTTGGGGCACCCTCGACGATAACTCGTGTGTCGGTGAGGAGATCGCCAGAGGCGTCGACAAACGTGAGCTTAACCCCGGTTCGTTGAACGGAGATCGAATGTCTCCCGGTCGCGACGACGGCACCATCCGTGGATACCGTGATCGGGATCCCGTCACCGGAGAACGCCGCATACAGGGTTGTATCGAACCGAACAAGGGCGGATTCACCCTCCGAAAGCGTAATCTCCTGTTCAGCCGGGCCCTCCGTCCCGATGGCAAGTGAGTTTGGTACAGCGACTGAGAACGTTTGTTCGCTCGCTCCGGTATTCCGAACACGGATACCCAGTGAGAACGACTCCTCTGTCTCGATAGTGCTTGGCCCGACAGTATTGGCAATCTCCGCGGCTGCGCCAATCTCAATGTCGAGCTCGCGCGTCTCACCAGCGTCTAATCTCAGTTCTCTTGTTGTCGACCCCGCATCAGCGGTTACAGTTACTTCGTGCTCCCCAGCAGGTAAGTTCTCAAGTTGGAACTCGCCGTTATCGTTGGTACGTACCTGCTGTGAATCGATACGAACCAGGGCGCCCGCAACGGGGCCTCCATCGGCTAGTTCAATGGTACCGCGGAGTGTACTGTTCGGCTCGACAGCGAACGAGCTCCGGTCTGCTTCGGAGTCAAGCGGTGTGTCCGACTCAACGGAGTCTGAGTCCGTTCGAATGCTGACCCGCGTATCGTAGGCCCCGGCCGGGGCATTCTCGTTAACGGTCCAGCGTAGCGTCACGCTGCGGTCTTCGCCGGGTGTAAGTGAGACCTCACGCTCGCTTTCTTCGCCGTATCTGTCACCACGTGGGCCTACGACTGAGTGATTAATAAGGAAAGTATCTTCTGTATTCCCGGTGTTGTTGACGTTGACGACCGTCTCGACGGTGTCTCCGCGGGTGTAACCGCTCGAACCCGTCGAAATGTCCTCGATGCGGGCGTCGACCCGCTCCCGCTCTTCGACCGTAACGGTCCAAGAGAGAGGCTCGCTGTAGGCGTCTTCTTCGTCGTGCGCTTGGACCTCAATCTTGTATGTCCCGGCCGAGTCGAAAGTGTGTGTCCACCTACTCTCGTCTTCCTCGCCGAAAGCATCGGTGGACTCCGTTAGGTCGGTTTCGAGGTACCAGTCGACTCCCGCCAAGTTGCCGTTGTCGTCAGTGGCTGTAGCAACAAATTCGACGGTGTCGCCGGCGGTCACCGTCGTCTCACGGTTGGGGGCGATCGGAGTCAGAATGGGTTTTGTATTGGTCTCGGCAACGCCGAAGGCATCCGGTTCGCGCTCTTCATCGAGCTTATCCGCTAATTCGTCACCGTCCACGTCGCGGTAGACCGACGTCCAGATATCATACTCACCGGCTGGTGCGTCCTCTTCCACTTCCCACTCAACGTCTACTGTTTCTTCCTCACCGGGTTCAACCCATACTGGCTCGTGCGTCGAGCGGTCGTTATCTCGCCACTCACCGTCAGGACCGCGGACACTGTATCCCACGTAGAATTCGTGTTCCGTGTTGCCAGTATTCCGGATTGTGACGCTTGCTTCGGTGGTTTCTGGAGCCTTGAACTCCCCATTCGGAACATCAACGTCTTCAATTTGGGCATCAATCTCTTCCGGCTCTTCAACGGTTACCGTCCATGAGGCGGTCCCGCTGTACGCCTGCTCCTCGTCGAAAGCTTCGGCTTCGACCTCATAGGTGCCGGGTGAATCAAACGTCCGTGTCCACGTGGCCGAGTCGGCACCGCCGTATAACTCTGAGAGCTCTCCTGTGAACTCATCCCCGATATACCACTCGACACCGTCGAGGTTCCTATCTGTGTCCTCGGCATCGATTTCGAACTCGACGGTCTCTCCGAGTGGAACTGTGGTCCTCTGGTCTGGCTCGTCCACCTCAATAGTTGGTGGAGCATTCTCGGAGACGACAGAAAATACGTCAGGGGACCGTTTATCGTCAAGATTGCCTTCGAGTTCATCACCCTCTACGTTACGGTAGACCGACGTCCAGATGTCATACTCTCCGGCTGGTGCGTCCTCCCCCACTTCCCACTCAACGTCTACTGTTTTTTCCTCATCAGGTTCTACCCACACTGATTCGTGCGTCGAGCGGTCGTTATCACGCCATTTACCGTCAGGGCCACGGACACTGTATCCCACGTGGAATTCATGCGCTGTATTCCCGGTATTCCTGACTCTGACGCTTGCTTCGACAGTCTCTGACTGTACGAACTCCCCTCTTGGCGGGTCGACATCGCTAATCTGGGCGTCAATCTTCTCTGGTTCTTCGACGGTAATTGTCCATGAAGCGGTCTCGCTGTAGGAATCCTCTTCGTCGAAAACCTGAGCTTCGATCTCATAGGTGCCTGGGGAGTCGAACGTCCGCGTCCACGTGGCTGAGTCGGCACCGCCAGCCACTTCCGAAGTGTCTCCAGTAAACTCGCCTTCGACGTACCACTCGACACCGTCGAGATTTCTATCTGGATCTTCGGCCTCTATTTCGAACTCAACTGTTTCATCGAATGGAACTGTAAGCCGGCGCTCTGGCTCGTCAACGTCAATAGTCGGTGGGCTATTCTCGGTGACAACATCGAATACGTTAGTTGACAGCCTATAGCCGAGGCGACCCTCGAGTTCGTCGCCGTCCACATCGCGGTAGACTGATGTTAAGATGTCATACTCTCCAACCGGAGCACCTTCTTCGACATCCCACTCGACGCCAACAGATTTCTCTTCTCCAGGTTCCACCCACACCGACTCATGTGTGGAGCGGCCGTTGTCCCGCCATTCATCATCAGGGCCACGGACGCTGTACCCCACGTAGAACTCGTGCGCTGTGTTCCCAGTGTTTTCAACAGATATGTCCGCTTCGACGGTCTCTGATGCCGTGAACTCACCAGTTGGTTCATCGATATCGGTGATTTCGGCGTCGATCCGTTCGGGCTCTTCAACCGTAATCGTCCATGAGACGGGGTCGCTGTAGGAATCCTCTTCGTCGAAAGCTACAGCCTCAACCTCGTAGGTTCCGGGTGAATCAAAAGTACGTTCCCAAGTCGCTACATCAGTGCTTCCTTGAAGATCTGAGGAATCCCCTGTGAATTCACTCTCAACGTACCACTCGACACCATCCAGGTTCCCGTCTGGATCTTGCCCCTCAGCTTCAAATCTAACCTCTTCACCGGGCGAGAGTGTATCTTCACCATCCGGTTCGTTTATTTGAATTGTTGGTGGGTCGTTTTCGGGAATAACCTCAAACACATCCATCATTCGTCTTTCGTCAAGACGGTCTTCGAGTTGATCGCCATCTGCATCGCGATAGACAGACGTCCAGATATCATACTCACCAGTGGGTGCGTCGTCTTCAACTTCCCACTCAACGTCTACAGTCTCTTCTTCACCAGGGTCTACCCACACCGATTCGTGTGTGGAGCGATCGTTGTCTCGCCATTCATCATCAGGGCCACGGACGCTGTAGCCCACATAGAACTCATGCTCAACGTTCCCAGTATTCCGAATGGTTGTTTCGGCCGTGACATCCTCACCAGCAGTATAATCGCCTGATGGGGGGTCGACATCCTCAATCTCTGCTGAGATCTCTGTCTCTTCTTTTACTTCCACCTCGTACTGTCTGACCGTGTATCCTTGCTGATCTACAGGGCCCGACCTGGGCGCCGTATACTTTTTTGAGCTATCATCGTCATCAATCAATGTAACACGGACATTGATTTTGAGTGTCCCAGATTCCTCTGGTGTGATCTCTGTAGCAAAGGATCTGGATTCGCCACCGTCCCAGAAGTCACCTTCTGTGGTTCCTGCTTCAGCAAGCGCATATTCTGCGGTTATACTATCTCCATTTTTATCGTATATCTCATCTCCCGCATCAGACACAGTACTGTAGGAGTGATCAAAATCGTCAGTAACTGTGACTTGTGACCCATCTCCAGAGTCGTCTAGATCTGGAGACGACACTGTAATTGTTGAGTACGCTCCTGCTCGGCCCCCGTCATTTGAGGCATCGACAACTACCTCGAATGACTCACCGACGGTTACTTCATCTGGGATCTCAACATCGTCAAGCGTTGGCGCTGGCGACTCGTTTTGAGCGGTAGCAGGTTGAACAAACGGAACAAAGGCACCTGTCGTAATCACCACCGCTAAGAACACGGCACTAATCGCTTGCTGTTGAGCGTCCATTTTGAGAATACCTAATTATTATACAGACCAACATCTTTCTTCTTAAATGACACTCATAACGAGTATGACAGGAACTCCCGGTTGTGATCTGCGACTAAGAGAATTGACCTCCTCCCCCGCGTGAACGCGGAGGAATCAGTATCGTGCCCGCAGGGTACAGTCGACGTTCGGCGCGTAGACATGCTCTTCGCCTTCACTTCGGTCACGTACCCAAGTTAGGATGTCCATAGCTCTCAAAAGCAGCCGACAGTCGCTACGTGGAACCGTTTGGATCGAACTGTGTAATTGACTCCGTGGAATGCATCCGCCCATACAGGAACTCAACAAACGTGTCGAACGCTGACGGGTCTACCGACTCGATGGCTGACGTGACAGCTGGCTCGCCGTGCCAGTATGACCACATCAAGGTTGCCCGCTCGGGGGCCGTAAGGAATCCAACACGGCTCTTCACCCACTCCTCGTCACCGTATATGGCCTGTTCGGACAGCCACTCGTGAACGTCTTGCTCCGGCCAATCCTCCGCATGGTAGCGCCACGCCGCAGCGGTTGCGATACCCATCTGATACCGGCCGACAAGGCTAGCTGCGTGGTCCGCTTCCGGTTGGGTATCGAGGAGCGCTAATCCACTGTCAGCAATACCTTCGAACGTCGTTGAACTTGCGCAATTGACGACTGAGAGGAGCCCATCTGCAGGCGCACGACTGTCCTCGTACCACTGGCGTCGGAGAGAGAACTGTAGCACATGTCCCGGATACCCCTCGTGTACAGCCAACTTCCGGAGCCACGGCCGAGTGAGCTGTGGATCGGTGTTTATGACGACCTCGCCGTTGGCAAAATCACACTTAGCGTTAAACGAGGCACCGCTTACGCCTGCGGCACCAATCTGGTCAACGTTCTCAGGAGCAGTGTCGAGCCCCGCAAGCGTCAGGTCTCGCATACGGTCCATCTCCGATTCGAGAACCTCCGGCGCCTCCGCAGCTGGTACGGTGGTGGCATCCTTCCACGCACGACACTGGGACTGAGCGTCACCCTCGTAGCCAAGTCTATCAAGTACGGAAGAAAGTTCCGCACGGAGTTCGTTGAGTTCTGCTGTCGACGGCGGATCGGCTGGAACGTGGAGGAACCGTTCGATCTGTTCCGAGAGTGGCAGCCCGTCTTGTCGCCACTCGGCAAAAGCACACATCGAGTCGCAGAACTGCTGATAGTACGTCCGTCGGTCCCGTTCAGGTAGGTCTCCAGCACGGTCTCGTAATGTCGAAAACGCTTCCACCACGTCTTCGTAGTCGCTGAACGATTCAGGCGTCCGTGGTGTAGGGGAGAGATTCAACACCGCAAGCCCCACTTCGTCGCCAGACTCCTCACGATAGAGGGCGTCCAGCCCGAGGACGGCATCGGTGAGCTCTTCAGCGTACGCTAACGTCCGGTCAGACAGTTTAATTGACATAGCTCTCTCGTAGTTGTGCTTGTTTCAGTGTGAGTGGGACAGAGCCCGAACTGAGCAGTGACTCGTGGAACTCTTGGAGGTTGAACGCCGCACCCAGTTCGGCCTCGAGTTCCCGACGAATCTCCCACACGTCAAGCAGTCCGAGCAGATACATGGCCGCCATTCCAGGGAACATGCTGTTTTTCACAACTTCGTATCGAGCGCCCCCCTCGTCCATGCCAGCGACATCTTGGTAGTACGCTATCGCTTCGTCGGCAGTGAACTCATCACGGTGGAGCTTCACATCTACAACAGCGCGGGCTGCCATTCGACGACGAGTTGCGTGAAGCGAGTACGCCTCTCGGTCAGTGAGGAAATCCGTCTCTCGCAAGAGTTCGCTGGCGTACGGTGACCACCCCTCGGCCATCGTCCCACCGCAACAGAGTGCGATCCGATAGGGTGTGTCGACTGCGGCCATCTGGCCGATACGGGAGTCAGCAACGTTGTATGCCCGATGGTTCTGGACGTGGTGCCCGAGCCCGCCGTGGTGAGCAACGTGATTGAGTTTTATTTGACTAGTGTTCCACCGCCGGAGCCGGCGTTCCCGGCGCTCCTCATCCATCGTCGGTTCGACCGGTTCGAGCAAGTATTCAACTGGCTCGACATCATCATGTGGTGCGGGAGCACGGTAAAACAAGAAGTAGAGATCCTGCGCAGCCTCGCGGACCCACTCTGGTCGTGGAACGTACTCTAACGGATACTCTGGCCAATCGATGAATCGCCCGTCCGAGATGTCTCGACACTTTTCCCAGCACTCCGTGTGTCGTTCGTAGTACTCCTCCGCGCTTGGATGGTCGTCGGCCAGCGCAGCCAGCGCCTCATCAACGTTATCTTCAGGAAAATCATCGAGTCCGGCCTCAAGTTCCTCGTTCGACCGGGCGAGGTGCTTCTCACCCAGCGCGAGAATCTCATCGGGTGATTCCTCGCGGAAATGACCACGTTCGAGCACAAGAGAGAGCGCTTCCTCGCCCGCGGCGTGGGCAGTAGTCGTCTCAACGGAATCAAGGAACGTCCCGAACCGCTTGAACGCATCATATGCCTCTGACGCGGCAGCCGCGAACGCTGGATCGTCAATGTTCTTTGTCTCCGCTAACGTCCCGAGGCCGTCGCCAAACAGTGCCAGTGCGGCCGACACCTCGTCGTTCGCTCGCCACAGCCAGTGCTCGGGGACGGGACCGAGCGTCTCCTGTGCCTCCGACAGAAAGCCCGGAATTGCTTCCATGCGCGAGATGGCACTGTCGACGCGTTCGGATAACGGTGCGAACTTCGTAAGGAACAGTGAAGCAACCCCGAAAACTGCTTCACCAGTGTATATACAGGGGTTCGACTGGTGGAAGTGCGTTCCCTCGTACTCCCAGCGTTGGATGTCGAGAGCGCCGGCTGCGAGCTTTCGGTCGAGCTGCTGGCGCTCGGTGAGGTCCTCAGTTGGAAACCGGTCTAGTTCAGCACGTAATCGATCGATCTCGTCGACGGCGCTCGCGACGCCCTCAGTCGAGAAATCGGGTAGTTCGTCGTCGTAGTCGTGGACACCGATGAACGTCGCGTTGACCGGACGACGCTTGTAGTAAGACGCAAAAAACGCGTCCAGCCACTCTTCGAACGTCTCGAGATCTGCTGCGGTGTTCATGCGTCAGGGACCCCCGTCCACTCGTCGTTTCGGTGTGACTCTTCGAACGCGTTGATCGACTGCTGTACCATCACACCGTCGCGAAAGTTCCCCTGATTTCGGTCGGAGACACCCGTTATTTCGTCGATGAAGTCCTTGATCAGGTTTGCGTAAAATAACGTCCGCCAAGACTCCTCGTTGGAGCCACCCTCAGGGTAGAAGCGGTCTGGGATTTCGCGTTGCTCGAATTCCACGTCGTCTTTTGTAGCAGTGTGAATCGTCTCAGCTTTCCCGTCTTCTTCTACAAGTCGACAAATGATGGCACCTTCACTGCCGTAGATGCGAGCCTCGACACCAGGGTAGTTGCCGACGGTAACGAAACTCGTCTGGATTGTGCCGAGTGTTCCGTTCTCGTACTCGCCGATGAACGTATCACCGTCGTCGATGTTCATCGGAATCCGCTCGTCCGTATCTGCCTCTCGGACCCGCCTCTCGGGGACGAAATTCATCATTCGCCCGACGACACGGTCATAGTGAGCGCCAGCCCACCAATGGCCAATATCGATTATCGGCGCACCGTACCCCTCAATAGAAGCGACTTGTATCTCCGACTGGTCAGCATCAGGATCCTCCTGTCGGAGCGGTTCGTCAGGGTCGAGGAACTGTGAATTCTGTTCGTAGCCGTTGAAAATGAACGGCTCACCAACGAACCCTTCCTCATCCATGAGGTATTTCGCATACTGAATTCCCGGACTGTACCGGAATGTGAAGCCAACTTTCGTTTTCAGATCTTTCTGCTCCGCAAGTTCGGCCGCCCGCTGAGTATCTTCCCAGTCGTGAGCAACCGGTTTCTCGCATAAGACGTGCTTGTCAGCTTCAAGCGCGGCCATCGCGAGTTCGAAGTGCGTCGACGAGGGCGTGGCCACGTCAACGACATCGACCTCGGGATGGGTTACTGCCTCTTCCCAGTCATCGGTCGCCTGAGGAATGTCGAACTTCTCTGCGTACGCTTCCGCCTTGTCGAGTTCGACGTCACACATCACCGTGATCTCGCTTCGTGGGTCTCGCTGCCACCCGGGGATGTGCGCGTGATCTGCCCATGCACCAGCACCGAGCATCGCAACCGTGATCGTATCGTGAGTCGTGTTGTCGTCTGTCATGATTGTGTCGTGGTCTCGTTGTGTCGTGTTGTGTCGGTTTCAGCGCGATTCCTCTCGCGAAGGAAACGGTGTCGTGAGCGCAGCCGAGAGCAGAGAGACCGTCTCGACAGCATCCGATTTTTGGAACGTTTCGACAGGCGAGTGCGTGTAGCGGCACGGCACCGAGACGGTCCCTGCGTGTCGACCTCCACGGATAGTCTGGAGCGCACGTGCGTCGGTGAATCCGTTTCGAAACACGCAGTTCGTGGGCTCAACATCTGCTTCACTCCCAGCACGGCGGATCCACTCCCGGACCTGACGGTTGACGAGAACTCCGTTGAGCATCTGTCCGACGCCTTCAGCCAACTCGACCGCTGGCCCACCGCCAAGCGGTACTTCGAACCGGTCATCATCACCAGGGTGGTTACCTGGGAAAACGTCGACTGCGAGTGCGATGTCGGGGTCTACTTGGTACCCAGTTGTCTCCGCTCCCCGAAGTCCTGGCTCCTCCTGAGCGACAGCGGCGTAGTGAACTGTCGCGTCAGTATCAGTGGTCCTAGCGACGGCAGCAAGGATGGCCAGTCCGAGCCGATCATCAATGGCACGGCCTGAGAACCGTCCGCCCGCTAGACTAACGAGCCCACGGTCCCACGTCGCGTAGTCGCCAACTCGAACGTCGAGCTGCTCGACTGCCTCCTCGGAGTCAGCACCAAGGTCGATATACCAGTCCTCAGGAAGTGACCTGGCTTCCTCGTCATCCATCCGGTGACGCGATTTCGGGCCAATGACCCCCGGAACCCGCTCTGGACCAACTTCGACGCGCTGTCCGGCGAAGTTTCCGGGATAATGGGCGCCGAGCCAACTGAACCGAAGGAACCCGTCGTCGGTGATCTCGTCAATCAGGAACGCCAATTCGTCGGTGTGTGCCGCGAGCAGAATCTCGGGAGCGTCTCTGGCCCCCTCGCTGGTCGCGACAAGATTACCGAAGTCATCGGTCGACACGTCATCGACATGCGACTCGATGAGCGTCCTGAACACCGCCGCAACAGAGTGTTCATCACCCGATGGCCCGCGGGCATCGATGAGCTGTCGCAGGTCGTCAATTTGGAATGTCATTGTCGTGTCTCTGTTAGGTAACTACCGCTCATGGTTGGCTATTGTACGCCTCATCTTCTCGCAAACAGGAGGCCTCGTGGTCTGGACCTGCTGAATACGCTGAAGGAGAACTACTCACACAGGGTGACGGCAGAGCCGCCTCTACCTGCTGACGTGTAGCTGTCTCGTTTCCTTGGGCTAACTCCGTGGCGGCGTCACGCAACGCGGACTGTCGATCCGCAGAGAGCTCATCGAGCTGGTCTCCGAATGTTCGATTGAGAAGGTGTTCAGCAACAGACGCCGCCGTTGCCTTTTCACCCTTGGCGTCAAGCCGTGTCTCAATCGCGGAGATATCGATATCACCGCTCAAAATCCGCTTGCGGAAGTCAAACGCCGTCCGGAACAGCGACTGTGAACCCTGCCAGTCTTCAGGTGGGATGATGGCGGGACAGCGGGTGTGGAATCGACAACCGCTCGGCGGATCAATTGGTGAGGGAACGGCTCCGTCGAGTAGCTGCCGTTCAGTGCGCACCTCTGGGTCAATCCGTGGCACTGCGGAGAGCAGCGACCGTGTATAAGGATGACGTGGGTTGTCGAATATTTGCTCCGTCGGACCTGATTCAACGATTTCACCCAAGTACATCACGGCGACCCGGTCGGCAGTATGCCGAACGACGGACAGGTCGTGCGTGATGAACATGAGTGCGAGATCCATTTCATCCTGTAACTCAGCGAGTAAGTTCAGAATCTGAGCTTGGACGCTTACGTCCAGAGCGCTCGTCGGCTCGTCAGCAACGATTAGTTTTGGCTCAACCATGAGCGCTCGTGCGATCCCAAGGCGCTGCTGTTGACCACCGCTGAACTGCCGTGGGTGGCGGTTCACATGGTTCGGTTTAAGACCGACCCGATCGAGCATTTGCTTTACTTTCTCGCGTCGGTCCTCCGGTTCACCAATATCGTGGACGCGGAGGGGTGCCTGTAGCACTTCTCCGACCGTTTTCCGGGGGTTAAGCGACCCCTGCGGGTCTTGGAAGATCATCTGCATCTCCCGTCGGAAGCTCCGCATCTCGGTGTCCGACGCATCGGTGAGTTCAGTTCCCTCGTACGTTATCGACCCTGCAGTCGGCTCCTCCAGTCGGAGCACCGTATGGCCGAGGGTTGTTTTCCCACACCCTGACTCGCCGACGACTGCGAGTGTTTCACCAGAGTCGATCGAAAGATCGACGCCATCGACAGCATGAACCGAACCACTTCGACCGAGAATACGGTCGAGGAAACTGTCTGATTGACTGTAGTGTTTCTTCAGTCCAGTCACCTCTAATAACGGTTCGCTGGGTGGTGCCGCAGTCATAGATCTCCCACCGGCTCGCGCTTGAGACAACTGGCTTCATGATTAGTGCCGATATCAACCGGTTCTGGCTCCAGCTCGAAACACTCCTCAGTCGCTTCAGGGCACCGCGGTGAGAAGTGACACGCGTACGGAATGTCGATGAGGTCTGGGACACTCCCGGGAATGGGCTCAATCCGGTCATCAGGGTTCTCGAGTCGAGGCGTGCTCGCGATGAGTGCCTCAGTATACGGGTGGGCCGGATTGTCGAACAACTCTTCAGTTGGCGCCCGTTCAATAATTTCACCAGCGTACATCACGTTTGCCCGCGTCGTCGTCTCCGCAACAACAGCGAGGTCGTGAGTGATGAGGAGAATCGACGTGTCGAATTCGGTCAACAATGCCTCGAGTTCGTCGAGTATCTGTGCCTGTATCGTCACGTCAAGCCCAGTCGTTGGCTCGTCGGCGATGAGGAGGTCAGGCTGGCATGAAAGCGCCATCGCGACCATTGCGCGTTGTGCCATTCCTCCCGAGAACTCGTGAGGATAGGACTGTGCTCGGCTCTCGGCCTCCGGGATGCCGACTGACTCAAGCATCTCGATGGCGCGCTGCCACGATTCGGCGTTTTTTGCCGCGCCCAGTATCTTCCGTTTGACCTCTGCAGAGAGGGTAACGGATTCATTTACGTCTTGATGGAGTCGGATGTTTTCAGCAATCTGTTCACCGACCTGTAGAGTGGGATTGAGGCTATTAACCGGATCCTGGAAGATCATCGAGATCGAGTTTCCACGGACAGCGCGGAGGTCCTCGTCGGACATCTTTTGAAGCGACTGACCGTTCAGTCGAATCTCTTCAGCGCTTACCTCACCGGGGCTCTCGACGAGCCCCATAATACTCCGTGCGAGAACGCTCTTTCCGCTCCCACTCTCTCCGACGAGCCCGACGATTTCGCCGGGGTCGATTCGTATGTCGACATCATCAACCGCTTGGACGGTTCCCTCGGCGGTATGAAACGCCGTCTTGAGTCCTTGAACTTCGAGGAGACTCATCGGCGGTCCACCTCCGTGTCACTGATGTCAAACACGTCGCGGAGGCCGTCCCCGAACATGTTGAATCCGAGGACGGTGATCATGATGGCCAGTCCTGGCATGACGCTGATCCACCACGCCTGCTGGAGGTAGTTCCGCCCGGCGGAGATGAGGATGCCCCACGTCGGTGTTGTGGGGTTGAGTCCGAGGCCGAGGAATGACAACGATGCTTCCGCGAGGATGGCGAGTGGGATCATGAATGTGGCCTGAACGATTATCGGCGCAACCGCGTTGGGAAGAATCTCCCGGGACATGATTCGGCGGTCAGTCTCACCGACGGACTTGGCAGCCGTTACGTACTCTTCCTGCCTGAGAGAGAGCACTTCGCCGCGAACCAGCCGAGCAAAGTCGTCGATGAACGCGATGCCTATCGCGATAACGACGTTCCAGAGCCCGGTCCCACCGGTGAACGCGATGAGCCCAACTGCGAGGATGAGTTCAGGGAACGCCCACTGGAAGTCGATGTACCGCATCAGCAGTGTGTCGACGATTCCCCTGTAGTATCCAGCTAGCAGGCCGATAGTGGTCCCTGCTGTAAAGGCGATGGCGATGGTCCCGAACGCGACGGTAAGGGAGACACGTGAGCCGTAGACGATCTGTGAGAGGATGTCGTGGCCGTAGGCGTCCGTCCCGAGCAGGTGAAACGCCCTTTCAGTTGCCGGATCCGAATCGAAATTCCCGACGGAACTCGACAGTGGCGGTTTCATGAATTCGTACGTCTGGTCGGGATCAAGCGGCGCAACCAGCGGTGCGAACACCGCCACCAGAACAAATCCAAGCACGATGAGCGCGCCAAGCAACGCGAGCTTGTCTGAACGCAACCCGTGCCAGATCCGCTCCCATGTTGTTCGGGGTGTCTCAACCGAATCTGACTCGATCTCGTACGGTAAGTCCGATTCGTCGACGTACTCTGAGACGATAGCGTCGTCACTCATGCTCCACCTTCGAGACGGATTCTCGGGTCAATGAAGACGTACAGAATGTCGACGAGAAGGTTCATGAACACCATCACACCGGCGACGAGCACGATGGTGGCCTGTACGACCGGGTAGTCTTGGGAAAGCATGAAATCGACCAGCAATCGGCCGAGTCCGTTGATCCCAAAGACGATCTCGACGGTGACGCTCCCGATGAGGATGATTGCCACTTGAATCCCGGCAACGGTCACGACCGGAATCATCGCATTCTGTAACGCGTGTTTGACCAGCCGTACGTTCGAAGAGACGCCCTTCGCTCGGGCAGTCTGCATATATGGTTCATTGAGCGTCTCTAACAGCGATGAGCGTGTGATACGCATCACAATAGCCGAGTACGGCAGTCCCACGGCTACCGCCGGGAGTATCAGATGACTCAACCAGCCCGTAATGCTCTCAGAAGGTTGGACGTAGCCGAATGCTGGCAGTAAGTCAAGCCAGACGCCGAAGACCAACACGAGGAGGATGCCGACGAAGAACGCCGGCATCGTAATGCCGAGGAACGAGGTGATGGTAGCGGCGTAATCAATCGGTTCCCGCTGGCGTGTCGCGCTGATTATCCCGGCAGGGATGGCGATCGTCAGCCCGATAGCGATAGCGAGGAGGCCGATAGAGATCGTCTTTGGTGCTGCGCGGGCGATGAGTACTGACACCTGTTGGTCGGTGGTAATACTCTGACCCAAGTCGAGGGTCAGAAGGTCTAATAACCAATTCACGTACTGTACGTGAAGCGGCTGATTTAGTCCTAACTCCGTCGTGAGGTTGGTAACGGACGCGTCAGAGGCGCGGATACCCAGCGCATTGCGGGCTGGGCTCCCCGGGAGAAACCGGAGCCCCAGGAACACGGCCGTCACTACGGACCACATGACGAACAAGGCGTGAGCGGTTCGTTTCAGGATGTACTGTAGCATGTTATCTGTCGAGCCACGTCGAATGGAAAGCACGTAGACCGGGGACCTGCACGAAGCCCTTCACCGATGACTGCATCGCAATAGTACCTGCCGCGTGGAAGAGGAAGGCGTGAGGCGTATCTTTCATTATCTTGTCTTCAACCTCCTTGATTAGCTCTCCACGCGCGTCTTTGTCCATCTCTTGGCGCTGTTGGTTGAGGAGATTTGTCGTCTCCTCATCACCGTACCCTGTCCAGTTCCAGATACCGTCGGGAGTGAAGTAGTTGTAGAGACAGCCGTCGGGGTCGATCTGGGCACCGCCCCCACCGACCCACGTGTCGTACTCTAGGTTTAGGATGAGTTCGCTCGATTGCGAACCAGTGACCTGGTTAACTTTCGCGTTAACGACACCAGACTCGTTGAGCATCGTCGATAGCACTCTCGCCCAGCGGAGTTCGCCCGGACGTCCCATCACGTTGAATTCAGCGCCTTCGTACCCAGATTCGCGAATGAGTTCTTTCCCTTCTTCTGGCGCGTAAGCTTGGAATTGTGGCTTGTCGTCACGTTCAGGCCAGTAATCTGGCGATAGCGGCCCCACTGCCGGTTGGCCGAGTCCGAACAGCGCTTCGTTGACGAACCGCTCAGAGTCGATGAGTTTGGCAATTCCCTGGCGGAACTTCTTCGATGAGAAGGGCTCTTTCGTCTGGTTCATCTCCAACCCACGCCACGCGTTAAGTGGCTGTGAGTTCGCGGAAATGCCATCATTGCTAGCCACCTGCTCGTAGCTCTGGGGTGGGACCGTCTGGAGGAAGTCGAGGTCTCCAGACCGGATCGCACTCGTCGCTGTCGAGGGTTCGGGGACAAGACTAATCTCGACACCATCGAGGTACGGTAACGAGTTCCCGTTGGCGTCGGTCTCATGGTACTCATCGAATGCCTCGAGCGTGACCGACTCTTGGATCACGTGGCCGGTTACCTTGAATGGCCCAGTACCGACCGGTTCAAGACCGTAGTCTCCGCCCATCTCCTCAATCGCGGTCTTGTTAACTACAGTTGCCGCGCGTCCCCGACGGGTTAGGTACGCCATCGCCGGCGCGTACCGCTCAGTCCAGTTGAGTTCAACCTCGTAGTCGCCATTGACGACGACGCCCCCGTCGTCTGGTGCTTGAAGCTTCGAGATGGCGCTAGCTGCGGGAAGTTCCTCGTTAATCGTCCGCGAGATAGTGTAGCGAACGTCCTCGGCGGTGAACGACTCACCGTTATGGAATGTAACATCATCGCGGAGTTGGAACGTCATGTTCGTCCCGTCCACCGTCCAGTCGGTAGCAAGGTTCCCGACGATGCCCCCCTCCGGACCGATTTTCACGAGGGCGTCGAAGATATTCACCATCGCCGCCATGTTGTCGGTGTGGTTGATGTACGGCGGATCCAACTCGTCCATGTTCGGCAGCATCCAGCCAGCCTGGAGTGTACCACCCATGCTGACTTCGGCCTCTGTCGACGACGAATCGTCCCCCATGGAATCATCGTCGCCACCATCTCCACTTTCGTTGTCCGAGGGGGACTGATCAACCTCCGAACTTGCACAGCCTGCTACCGCAGCCATCCCGGCCGCTGAGAGGAGCTTCAGTGAAGTCCGGCGGTCTATACGGGGACCACTCAGTTCTTCGTCGGTGATTGATTCGAGCTCGCGCTGGGTTGGTTCGTCGGTCGTGTTCGTCTTATCGTGTGTCATTGTGGGTCTACGGCGTCTCCACTAAATTTGTCATACTGTTCCACTCGCGCCCCGCATCAAGCAACTTCACACTGTCAGCCAACACCTCCGCAAGCCGGGGCCAGTGCTTCGGGGTGTGTCCGGCCATGTGCGGCGTTATCTGGACGTTCCCCATGTCCCAGAGCGGATGCTCTGAGGGGAGTGGCTCGGGGTCAGTCGTGTCAATAGCCGCACCGGCAATACTGCCGGTCTGTAAGGCGTGGGTCAGTGCGTCAGTATCGACCAACCCACCCCGGGCAACGTTAATCACTCGCGCACTGGGTGGAAGCGTCGCAAGCGCGGCCTCGTCGAGGAAGTTCCGGGTTGTATCAGTCAATGGCGACGAGAGGACCAAGTAGTCGGTCCGAGCCAGTGCGTCATGGATCTGGTTCTCGTCGAAACCAACGATCTCGTCGGCAGGCCCACCCTTTTCGGGGGTGTACCGGATTCCAATGGTCTCGACACCGAAACCAGCTGTTCGTTCGAGAACATGGTGTCCGACCGATCCGAGACCGACCACGGTCACAGTGCTCCCGTTGAGCTCCTCAGCTTGGTAATGGCGCCACTCAGATCTTTGCTGGCGTTTCCAACCCTCTGGTAACTTCCGGGCAAAGGCCAGCATGTACCCAAAAACCTGCTCGGCGATGCCTGGCGCGTGGATACCTGAGGCGTTGACAACGCGGATGTCGCTCTCCGCGAGTCGGTCCATCGGTAAGTGATTGTACCCGGACGACGCGACGACAAACAGCTCAAGTTGCTCAGCGTGTTCCAACAGCTGTTCGCTAATTGTTATCCCTGTAGCAATGCGAGCAGTTTTGATTACTTCTCGCTCTTCTTTCGGCGTCGACGCCACTGTGACTGTGTAGTCGGGCAGGCGTTTGCGGATCTCTTGGCCATACTCTTCAGGGGAAAGTCCCTCTGTACCGCGGCGGAGCACGACCACGTCGTGTGAGTTAGAGGTCATTTTTCATGCTTCGTTGTGTCATTTATATCACCTTGTGTGAGAGTACCATTGTCACAAGGCCACTCAGAGAACATAAATATTTGGTAGTATAGAAATTATTTCTGGATTTCTTACTAAGAAACAGAATGAAAATGGATTAATACTATACAATCATTCATTTTCTTTCCATATTAGTTGATTTGCTGCTAATATTTAATCGATGTTTAACTATTGTCTAATTGTCTGCTTCGAATTCGCTCAGTCAATGGAAAGGGCCTTGTTTGGTAATGTGGAACAAACTTAAGCGGCTCTACAGTTATGGCCACGTATGACAGATTCGGTGACGAACGGGGTGCAAGCGATTAAAAAGACAAGTCGCATCCTGACAGTCCTACAAGAGCAAGGTGGAGGCGGTGTCACCGAAATCGCCGGAGAACTCTCCTATAATAAGAGTACGGTACACCACCACCTCACTACACTTCGGGAAGAGGGGTTAGTCATCAAGCGCGGTGACCAGTACCACCTTGGCATCCGATTGTTCGAGCTTGGCGCATTCACCCGCCGCCAACGAGATATCTACAGCGTTGGGAAACCCCAAGTTAATTCGCTCGCCGAGAAGACCGGCGAGCTAGCGAACCTGATGATCGAAGAAAACGGCAAAGGCGTGTATATTCAGGTCAGTGCGGGTGAGGACGCCGTGAATCTAGACACATCAACGGGTACCGAGCAATATCTCCATACGTGCGCTATTGGGAAGTCCATCCTCTCGGAAATGCCATCTGCCCGTGTCGACGAAATCATTGACCAGCATGGACTGCCTGCCGAAACCAGTAACACCGTGACAGACCAGGCGACACTCAAAGACGAACTTGAAGGGATACGAGAGCGTGGCGTTGCCTTCGACAATGAGGAACGCGCCGAGGCTATCCGGTGCGTCGCGACCCCTGTTACGAATAAGGACGGGGAATTGCTTGGCGGCATCAGTATTTCAGGGCCTGCTACACGGATGCGGGGAGACCGTTTCAAGACCGAGATCCCAGAACTCGTGCAGAACGCCGCCGAGGTCATCGGGCTAAATGCGTCATATTCTGGGTGATTCGCTAATCGGTTTCGTATTATGAAATATTGCCCCGTCCTGCTCGATCAAGAAGATATGGTTTCAGTGGATTGAGCCACAGTGCTGACGCGCTTCCTCCCACCCGTAAACGGGTGGGCTTCCGCGCTGCTACCGCTGTGAGTCTAGTGTAGCAGGTTTCAGCTGTCGTGAGTGATGTACTCAGCCTCCCAGTCGGCTCTCGCCTGGATTTCTCTTTCGCCGCGGCGGGTGAGTGAATACTCATTGGTGCGCTTGTCCCGCTGGCTTTTCTCAACAAGCCCTTTCTCAACAAGGGTGTCAAGATTGGGGTAGAGCCGGCCGTGGTGGATCTCTTCTTCGTAGTAGTCCCCGAGCTCATCTTGAATTGCCAGCCCATGTGGGTCATCAAGCCCGGCGGTTATGTACAACAAGTCACGCTGAAAGCCCGTAAGATCGTACATACCTTGATATCTGTGTTCTACATTTAAAAAATTATTATTCCATATAAATCTATCAGTCAATCTATAGCTGCTGGGCCGTTTCCTTGCCGATTGACTTCCTCCCACGGCTGAAGCCGTGGGATTCCTCCGGTGGGGATGTTGGCTATGCCGAACCCACGGAGGCAAGTTTCCCGTCGTCTGGGCTCCGGTTTGTGCGCTCCTCGTTGCGACTTGCCCTCTCGGGAGAGTGTGATACCTCCGACCAGTTGTGGTCGTCCCACCTGAGACGCACGGGCCGAACTATCGACCCAGCTTCAATTTCGTCAGCCTGTTGTTCGAGGAACGTGCGAGACGCGCACAGGTCTGCGTGGGCTTCGTGACTACACGGACACCGGAATACGTCACTATCCCGGTCGGTGTCGTCCTGTTCACCACACGCCGGGCAGGTCCGGATTGTATCGGCTTCTGACCGCATCTCAACGGTGATACCGTATTCCCCGGCTGTGTGTGACAGGCGTTCGATTGAGATTGATGACGCAAAGGCCGAGCTCGATTCCTAAGGACTCCTAGAGGGCGTCAGCACGGAGCAATCCCTAGAGAACGCACCGGTCCTGGGACGGAACCTAGCCGCGCGCAGTCCAAATACTGATTAGCATGACGATTCCACATATACGGAAGAATGCCCGAGAAGCAGACGGATCCCGACTGGAATCTCTCCGAGCGGGACACGCTTATTCTACGGGAGCTTGCGCGCGACCCACAACTCACCTCCCGTAGCCTCCGAGACCTCCTCGAAGAAAAGCACGGCATTGACGTCTCCCATGTGACCGTTAGCGAGTCAATCCGGCGAATGCGGAAAGACGGCGTGTTCCGCGAAGCACTTGTTCCAAACGAGGAGAATCTCTTCTTTTCGTTGTTCGAGTTCCAATTTAACCCAGAAGGGTTCGAAGAGAATTGGCGAGAAGCACTCGAACACGTCCGATCAAGCCGCCATACCTTCATGTACTTCCTCTCGGATGGCGATTACCAGTGGAAGACGATCATGATGTTCGAAGATCGCGAACAGGAGTCAAAGTGGATCCACGATTTCTACAAGGAGTACGGAGAACTCATAAATAATCTTCGTAATTCCGTCGTGACGAACGTCCTCAAGTTCGGGACCGACCCGGAGTTGTTCGAGGTGTTCCAAGAAGACAACGGGGAGGAATGACGACCAACGCTCGTTGTCAAGTCAGTCGAATTCACCGAACCGGGTGACAGGCGCTAACTCCTCAGTGGGTGGATCCTCAAAGGCATCACGCGCGATTGACCGCCGGTGGACCTCATCGGCCCCATCAACGATCCGGAACTGCCGGACGTTCTCGTGGAACCGGGCAATCGGCAGGTCGTAGGCGATCCCGTTACCGCCACAGAATTGGAGGGCGTCGTCAATCGCCTCCTGGGCCACGTTCGCTGCGAAGGTCTTAGCCATCGCCACCTCGATGCGCGCTTCGTGACCATCAGCGATCCGTCTGGCGGCGTGGCGCACCATCGTCCGGGCGGCGTGAAGCTCGGTGCGGCGATCAGCGATTCGGAACCGTGGCCCCTGTTTCTCCGAGAGCGGTTCACCGAACCCTTCCCGTTCAGAGAGATAGGCGGTCGCAATGTCGAGCGCACGGTCGGCCATCCCGCCGTATCGCATACAGTGAGTAAGTCGAGCCGGACCAAGCCGCTGTTGTACGAGCTTGAATCCCTCATTCTCTTCGCCGAGCGTATTCTCGACCGGCACTCGAACGTTGTCAAACCGGATTTCGGCGTGTGTTGTTCCGACTAAGTCTTCGCCAAGGTGCGGGATATTCCGAACGATTTCAACGCCGTCAGTGTCAGCGGGCACCAAGATAACCGAACAGCCGGCGTATGGATGTGCCTCCTGGTCAGTACGGGCGAAGGTCAACAACAGGTTGGCCTCAAGACCACCAGTTGTCCACCACTTGTGCCCGTTGATGACCCACTCATCGCCGTCCTTCTCCGCAGTTGTTCCCAGCATCTTCGGATCCGATCCCCCGCCCTGCATCGGCTCGGTCATCGCGAACCCGGAGTCAATCTCGCCAGCCGCAAGCGGACGGAGCCAGCGCTCCTTCTGGTCGTCAGTGGCCGCGATCTCGAGGGTATGCATGTTCCCTTCATCCGGTGCCGCACACCGAAGCGCGGTTGGGCCGAGTAGGCTTCGCCCCGCCTCCTCGAACACAGGGAGCATCTCACGGAATCCGAGACCAAGTCCGCCGTACGCTTCGTCGACTTGCGGAGCGTAAATCTCACTGTCGCGTGCGGCGTCACGCAACGCTTCGATTTCAGCTGGTGGGACCGGTCCCCTACCAAGCCACTCGCGCTCGACAGGAAGCACCGTTTCCTCAATAAATTCCCTGACGGCGTCGGCGACCTCGGGTCCACGTCCGATATCGTTGTACTCCATACCAGATATTGATTAGCAATGTAAATAGTGGTTCCGGCTATTGGTCGCGTTAAGTTTGGCGTGAATTGTGGTAGACAGCAACGGCTTCGAGCCAATTTTGAGCTGTCTCGAGTGCGACATTGCTAAAACTATTCGCAAACGAGGATGTTCGTCGTTCTATTTCCCAAAA